>JAFVYY010000049.1 GCA_017508405.1 Clostridia bacterium | reverse complement strand
TCGGACTTACATATCTGCCAATTATCGTATAGCTCTCCGGTACAGCATTCTGCACCGAGAATGATTCTTTCGGGATAAAGTCTTACATCTGAAAGATATCTGTACGTAGCATAATTATATCCTGCTATATCAAGATAGCTGAACGCCTCCTCAAGAGGCTCACCGATCTCCTTTGAAGCCATAAGGCGGGCAAGGGCTTCCTTGTCTCCGTTCATAATGGAATTGATGTCCGCTCCTGCCTTGATTGCAAGTTCAGGGATCTTATCCATCAGAGCCAAGGTAATATTGATGCAATTCGTCACGTATCTTGTAGGGTCAAGGCTTTTGATTAGATCGGTGATCCTTCTGCCTCTCTCTGCTTCTATCGGGGTGCTCGTTTCGCCTATCTCATTTCCGATAGAGTAGATAATAACACCGGGGTGATTGTAGCAAAGATCTACCATAGCAACAGTATCCTTTTCCCAGCAGTCTTCAAAATCAAAGGAATAGTCAAAGTCCACCTTAGGTGTAGTCCATGCATCGCACAGCTCTACCATAACCAGCATTCCGATCTCGTCACAGGCATCAAGAACTGTTTTACTTGCAGGAAAATGCGCGCATCTTATGGCATTGTAGCCCGCTTCCTTCAGCTTTTTTATGCGTCTGTATGTAAGAGCCTTATGCTCTATCGCACCAACAATTCCGTGGTCGTGGTGGATACATCCTCCGCGAAGCTTTATGCTTTTGCCATTCAGGCGCAAGCCTCGCTTGGTATCAAGTGACAAGGTGCGAATGCCAAATCGGGTAATTTCTTCGTCACAACCGTCGATTTCGGTATGGCATTCATACATATAAGGGGAATCTACTTCCCAAGGAGTGGGAGAATCCACCTCAAAGCGTGCGCTTACCGTTTTAGTCTCGTTTGGCATCATAGTGATGGGGAGTGAAAGAGTCTTTTCACCGATTTTATGTGTCAGAGTAATTTTTGCAGTTTTGTTTCTACTATTTACAAGAGTTGATTTGATATCAAAAACGGCAACGCACTCGTCGCACTGCAAGGTGGTTATTTTGACCGATGCGGGCTTTACGTATATCTCTGTGCCACGGTACATCCAAACGTCACGGTATATGCCACCTCCCGTATACCAGCGGCTTGAGGGGGCGCCGTTTCTGACTAGAACCTTAATGCTGTTTTTGCCCTCGGTCAGATATGGTGAAGCGTCAACGAGAAAGGGTGTGTAGCCGTTTTTATGCTCATAGGCAAGAGTGCCGTTGATAAAGACGGATGTATTTTTATATACACCTTCAAATTCTATAAACGTATTACCCGAGAGGTCATCCAAAAAGAATTCCTTGGTGTAATGAACCGTTTTATATGGGTAGTAACCCGTTGCATTTCCCGTCTTGTTTGCGGGATCGCGCCTCTCTCTTATCATGGCGTCGTGAGGCAAGGTAACGGGGTATGACTCGGTAACAGGGTTCAGCGTTTTTTCAAGGGCGGTTCCGCCGCTGTTATGGAATATCCACCCATCATTAAAGCTTTGTTTTTTCATTAATATTTCCTCGAAAGCTGTGCCTCACATTCCTCACGGGTAATCTTGCCCGCATTACACTGTGCCATCAGCTCTACGTCCCTTTCCTTAAGATTATAAAACATCATAACCACGGCTCCCGCAATAGTACCAAGCGCGGGAATAAGAGTATATACGAACCACATACCGTTAAGCGCACTTTCGGGCTGTGCCACGTTTTGTGCCGCAAGATCGGCAAAGTCGGT
>JAFVYY010000006.1 GCA_017508405.1 Clostridia bacterium | reverse complement strand
AGCTCCCATATGCTGACTTCTGCGTTTCAAAATGCCATAAAGCTCCATCATTATATAAAAATCCTCAATAACGTGGCTGTATTTTGCATAAAATTCGCTGTTTTGGCGATTTTCGAGAATATCGTTAAGCTCCGAATATACTCCGCGTACCTTTGAATTGATTATTGAATTGTGCAGTGACGTGTTTAAGATCTCTCCGCTTTTGTCAAGAGTAATAAATGCGGTGAGGGCGTATCTGTCAACGTTACCGTTTAAGGAGCAGACTCCGTTTGACAGTACCTTGGGAAGCATCGGCACCACCTTGTCTGTGAAGTATACGCTTGTGCCTCTTGCCATAGCTTCCTTGTCGGTCAGGGTCCTATCTTTTACGTAGTGTGAAACGTCTGCAATGTGGATGCCGAGGATATAGCCGTCATCCGTTCTTTCAATTGATATTGCGTCGTCCAGATCCTTTGCGCTTTCACTGTCTATTGTAAAAATGTTTTTGCTTCTCAAGTCAAGTCTTCCGTCAGGTACGATTCTTTCATCGCATAGCCTATCCGCTTCGTCAAGCACGGCTTTATCAAATTCCGTGTGTATGGAATTTTCGTAGAGGATGGAGAGATAGTTCGCTTCAAGGGTGTCGCTTTTTCCCAGAACGTCGGTTATCCTTCCGTGGATGGAATCCCCCTCGTACATGGGGTATTTAGTGATTTTTACAATTACCTTATCTCCGTCGGACGCTCCCGTCTTGTCAACGCCCGATACCGATGCGCGTACGGAAAGTCTTTCATCGTCCGCCACAACCTCGCCAATCATTCGCCCCGCACGGGTGTAGCCTCGGAATGTTCCCGTAAAGGTTGAAACGCCCCTCTTTACGATGGCGCATATCTCAGCCTCGTTTCCGTTACTGAAATATTTTGAGCCGTATCCGAATTTTTTAATAAGCACCTCATCGCCGTTCATTGCTGTCAGGGTGAATTTCGGGGGGATAAAGTAATCGCCCTTTTCCGTAATTACAAATCCGAAGCGTCCTCTCGCAGAAGATGAGAACTGTCCTCTTATATACCCACTTTTTTCCGGTGAGGATATTTTCCCGTTTTTGGTGACGGTTATTTCAAAGGATTCCTCCATTCGGCAAAGGGTATCAAAAAAATCCCCTGCGTCAAATTCATCCTCTCCCGCCAAGGTGTAAAGGTCGGGAGGAGTTACGGGAACGTACAGCTCGTCCGACAATATTTCCAAAATTTTTTCTTTAGCTTTAATACTCATTTTTTCTCCGTTAAAATAAAAACCTCTTTGGTTAGTTTCCCAAAGAGGTAATTAAATATGCTTAAGCAGTAGTTGTTGCGCTTGCAGTTGTAGTTACTGCGCCTGTAGTTGTTGTAACGTCGGGAGCAAAGGGAGCGAAGTCCTGCAATACGAATACAGCAAGAACAATAAGAACAAACACGATAGCAACTATGATTGTAAGTGTGTTAAGCTTCTTTTCACGGGACTTACCTTTGTTTTTGCCAAAATATGTTTCGGAGCTTCCGCCTGAGATAGTTCCGGAAAGTCCTTTATCCTTGCTGCTCTGCAAAAGAACTGCAACTATAAGGAAAAGAGCAGCCAAAAGCAAAATAATACCGATAGCGATGTACATTTTTTATCCTCCAAATATAAGTAAATATTTCAAAAGTTAATGGCAAGTAACAGATTGAAATATGAATTATACGCTGAAAATCATCTGTTTTCGCCCTGTTCAACCAATAAGCCTTGAAATTATATCACAGAAAAAAGCAAAAATCAATAGAAAAGTAAATATTTTTCAAAATTTTACAGAAAATTTATATTTCACATTCGTGCAGACAGCATTTTTGTGAGTCATCTTTGACCTTTTCATCCAAGGAACAGGCGTTGCACACACCGTAAATGACGGTTTTTCCTGCGCTGACAACGAAGCCGTGGTCCTGCAAAATATGCTTTTCCATTTCGGAAAGAAACTCACAGCTGAGATGTATCAGCTTGCCGCACCTTATACACTTGAGGTGAAAATGGCGATTGCATTCCGAAGTGCTTGCATATTGATAGCAAGCTCCGCTTTTTTCATCTATCACGAATTTTTTGACCTCTCCCGTGGCGGTAAGTCTGTCAAGGGCGCGATATACTGTGGCTATGCCTATATTGACCCCTTGACTTTTCAGACCTTCAACGATATCCGATACCGTATGATGGGAGCCGCTTTCCTTCATGAACTCAAGTATAAGCGCTCTTTGACGAGTACTGTATTCGCCTCTCATCAGTCGTAAATGGGATATTTTTCGCAGATTCTTGTGATTTCGCTTCTTATATAGTCTGCCTTTGTTTCGAATTCCGTGGCGCATAGCTTAATAAGCTTACCGAGTGTAACCATATCCTCTTCCTTAAGACCTCTCGACGTAACTGCGGGAGTACCGATTCTCACGCCGCTTGTAACAAAGGGCTTTTCGGGGTCGTTGGGAATGGCGTTTTTGTTAACTGTAATATAGCAAGCATCAAGACGCTTTTCAAGCTCCTTGCCTGTAATTCCGAAGGGTCGGAGATCAAGAAGCATAAGATGGTTATCGGTACCGCCGGATACAAGGTCAAAGCCTTCTTCAAGAAGTGTGTCGGCAAGAACCTTTGCATTCTTAACTATCTGCTCCTGATAAGCCTTGAACTCGGGTGTAAGAGCCTCTCCGAAGCAAACTGCCTTAGCGGCGATGGTATGCATAAGAGGACCGCCCTGCGTACCGGGGAATATTGCTTTGTCGATGGCTTTGGCAAGCTCCTCACGGCAGAGAATAAGTCCGCCTCTCGGGCCTCTTAATGTTTTGTGGGTTGTGGTCGTAACAACGTCGGCATAGGGAACGGGGGATGGATGGCAGCCTGCGGCAACGAGACCGGCAATGTGAGCCATATCAACCATAAAGTAAGCCCCAACGCTCTTTGCAATAGCGGAAATTCTTTCAAAATCTATTACTCTGGGATAAGCAGAAGCGCCTGCTACGATAAGCTTGGGTTTTACCTCGTTAGCGATTTTTTCAAATTCGTCGTAATCAATAAAGCCGTCGTCCGAAACACCGTAGGGAACGAAGTTAAAGTAGCTGCCTGACATATTGACAGGGCTACCGTGGGTAAGATGACCGCCGTGGGCAAGGTTCATACCCATTACCGTGTCACCGGGCTTGATAAGAGCAAAGTAAACTGCGGTGTTTGCCTGTGCGCCGCTGTGGGGCTGAACGTTAGCGTGCTCTGCACCAAAGAGCTTGCAGGCTCTTTCAATTGCGATCTTTTCAACTACGTCAACACATTCGCATCCGCCGTAATATCTCTTTGCGGGATAGCCCTCTGCATATTTGTTTGTCAAGGGAGTGCCCATAGCAAGCATAACTGCCTCGGATACCATATTTTCCGATGCAATGAGCTCAAGACCTCTTTTTTGTCTTGTAAGCTCCGCATTTATCGCTTCGCCGACCTCCTTATCACACTCGGTAATTCTCTTTATAACCTCTGATACCATAATTCTGCCTCCGTAAATTTAACACTATACAAATTATTATACAACCAAAATTATAAAAAATCAATAGAAAATACAGTAATATAGGCGAAAAAGGTGTTTTTTGACGAAATGATAGTCAAATATGCAGCGCAATTGCCGGTGTCGGTTTCAAGTGAAAATAAAATCCCCCGATATGTGTATGATTTTGAAAAAAAGTCGGGGGGAGTGAATAAGTTTTAAAAAAATCAAATTTTCCTTGAAAATAAAGGATTTTTTCGTCAAAAACAATACAAATCTATCCACAGGGTGTTGGAAAAATCGAAAAAACGCTGTATTTTGTGTTGACAAAGCCGTCTATTATGTTGTATAATAAAGTTGTGAAATTATATTTCGTATCTTTTAGGAGGAAAGCAATGTTTAATTTAACCCCACTTTTTATGGCATTTGAACTTAACAGCTCAAATGTAGCGGCTATTACATTCGGTATTGTAGCTCTTTACATCATCGGCAGAATCATTTGGAAAATGTGGAAGTTCCCCGTTTCCTTTATAGATTCACAGACTAAGACTGTTATCAAGGAAAAGAAATACAGACGCGGCGCTAAGGTTAAGCTTGAGCCCGCTGTTAAAAACGGTGAAAACTTCATCGGCTGGAGCTTTGCTGCAGATGGACGCAATATGTGCGAGGGTAAGCATGTTATTGTTAAAGGTAAGACAGAGATCTACGCAATGTGGGAAAGACCTATTGCGAGAGAGGTTATTGCAGTTGAAGATGCCAATATGTACGTTGAGTTCGCATATGCAGATGAAAACGGCGACATCATGAGAAAAGAAACTCTTCCCCTTATTGTAAATGCGCCTAAGACATACAATGATTACGGTAGATTTAAGGGCTGGAAAAAGGAAGATGGAGAAATTGTAGTTCCGAAGTATTACGACGGCGCTACCGTTTCCGTGACTCTTTATCCCGTGTTTAATAAGGATGTAGGCGTAATTGAAAAGGAAGAGGAGAATGTGAATGAAATTAATTCCTTCTCCGTTGAGGATGCAAATCTTTATCTTGAATTTACATACAGTGATCTTGACGGCAACGATATAACAACAAATCTTTTGCCCGTATTCGCAAATGTTCCTAAAACATTTGACGGTGTTGACGGCTTTGAGGGTTGGTCCTTTGAGGAAAAGGGTGAAATTGCAATCGAAAAGGATTATGACGGTTCTGTTCTTACGTTTGCTCTCGTTCCTGCAGGTATCGAGAGAACACCTGTTGTAGTTGAAGCGGTAGAGGAAGCTCCTGTTGTTGAAGAGACAGTAGAGGAAGCTCCTGTTGTTGAAGAAACAGTAGAGGAAGCTCCCGTTGTTGAAGAAACAGTAGAGGAAGCTCCCGTTGCTGAAGAAGCAGTTGAAGAAGCTCCCGTTGTTGAAGAGACAGTTGAAGAAGCACCTGTTGTTGAAGAGACAGTTGAAGAAGCTCCCGTTGCTGAAGAGACAGTTGAAGAAGCACCTGTTGTTGAAGAGACAGTTGAAGAAGCTCCCGTTGTTGAAGAAGCAGTTGAAGAAGCTCCTGTTGTTGAAGAAACAGTGGAGGAAGCTCCCGTTGTTGAAGAAAAGGCTCCTGAGGTTGAACCTGAGCCTGTAGTACCTGCAGAGCCTGTTGCTCCCACCATTGTTCCCACATACTTCGATAATGAAGGCAACCACATTGATATTAAGTATAGCCGTAGCTTTATCTCCAACATTATTCAGGGCGACGAGCTTATCAAGGAATACTATAGCGACCTTAAGAATCACATTCTTTCCTATGAAGGCGTTAAGTCCAGACTCAGCTGGAAGTTTGATAGCTACAACAGAGGTAGAGATCAGCTCTTTAAAATCAAGGTTCGCGGTAAGACAATTTGTATTTACCTTGCGCTTGACCCCGATAACTACGAGGTATCCAAGTATCATCACGAAGCTATTGATGCTAAGATCTTTGAGGATGTTCCCATGCTCTTCAAGATCAAGAGCGGACTTGGTCTCCGTAAGGCTAAGCAGCTTGTTGATGACACAATGGCAAAATTCGGAATCGCAAAGAGCGAAAAGCCCAAGTTCGTTGATTACGTTAAGAAGTATCCCTACACAGAAACAGAGGAGCTTGTACAGCAGAAGCTTGTTAAGGTTCTCGTATCCGACAGCAGCGTAACTGTTAAGTCCTCAAAGAAAAAGGTAGACGAAGAGGTTGATCTTGTAGAAGCACCTGTAGCAGAAACAGCCCCCGTGGTTGAAAATGTTGTTGAGACTCCCGTAGAAGAGGTAGTAGAGTCTCCTGCTTTTGAGGAAGTAACCGTTAACGAGGTAGCAGAAGCTCCCGTTGTTGAAGAAGTAGTAGAAGAAGCTCCCGTTGTTGAAGAGACAGTAGAAGAAGCACCTGTTGTTGAAGAGACAGTAGAAGAAGCACCTGTTGTTGAAGAAACAGTTGAAGAAGCACCTGTTGTTGAAGAAACAGTTGAAGAAGCTCCTGTTGTTGAAGAAACAGTTGAGGAAGCTCCCGCCAATGAGGAAGAGCCTGAGGAAATCAAGGTTGTAGATAGCGTAAGCGCAGATGAAGCGGATGCTATGGTTAAGGATGAAACAGTTGACAAGACTGTAGAAGCTGACGTAGAGTACGTATCAAAGAATGATACAAAGAAGGCTATCATCAACGTAGGCGTTATCAGCGACAACTACGAGGCAGGCGAAACCGTAGACCTCGCTTCCCTTAAGGCAAAGAAGCTTATCGACCCCAAGGCAAAGAGCGTAAAGGTTCTTGCAAGCGGTAAGATCAATAAGCCCCTTACGGTCAAGGCGCAGGTATTCTCCGAAACAGCTATTAAAATGATAGTTCTTACAGGCGGTAAGGCTATTAAGGTAGTTACTAAGGTTAAATAAAATAAAACGAGGCGCGGTGAAAATTCACCGCGCCTCATTTTATGATTTCTGTAAGACTGGTAATAGTGTTGGACTATGTAAATAAGCCTTGAAATCATGGCTTGTCAATGATTTTTATGGATAGAATTTTAACCTTATAATCAAAGTCATCTCCCGAAATTTCCGCATCGGTTATGTATCCGTTTGCATCGAAAATAAGAGTGTAAGCTCCTGCTTCGTTTTGAAATTCAATAATTCCCTTACCTTCCTTGGATACGGCGGATATCATGGCTTCCTCTTTTATATCGAAAAGTGAAGAAAGAGCGTAAATGCCCAATAAGAGATTTCTGTCCAACGGCATTGTTATATCTCCCGACTTAACGTAGTCACCCGTTTCTGAAAACGTAAATTCAATTTCGGATATTTCGGATGGCGAAACGATCTCCATACCACACGTAAAATCTTCTTTTTTTATTATTACTGTGAATTTACCGTTTATTTCGCATTCCGCATATACGTTCTTACCTTCAAAGGGCAAGATCTTGTAATCGGGTCTTCCGCATGAGATCATCAGTATCGAGAAAAGCAGAGGAATAAAAATAAGTACTTTTTTAATAAAATCACCCCCTGTCTTATTGTATTGTGAATAATCAACAATAATGATAAAAAAATAAATGATAAAATTTACGCGTAATAATATTAATTAACCTTGACAAAAACCGCAAAATTTGATATAATAACTTGAATGGTTAAGAAGACAGAATACATAAGGGAGGATTTGATATGAAAATTGATTTTTCCAAAGCTAATGTATTTGATAAAGAAAGCATGAAGGGTAAGTTGTCCTCATTGGAGATACCCTCTGTGTCTGATTTTTCTTGTTTTGATTTTTCTACATATGATATACTACCCGCGTTCATTGATGTGCATGTGCATTTTCGTGAGCCGGGTTTTTCTTATAAAGAGCGCATTGCCACAGGCTCGCAGGCAGCGGCAAGGGGTGGATATTTTGCGGTATGCACAATGCCCAATCTCAACCCTGTTCCCGACAGCCTTGGCGGGGTTAACGCTCAGCTTGAAATAATCAAAAGAGATTCTGTTATCAAGACATTGCCCTTTGGAGCTATTACAAAGGGTCAGAACGGACTTGAGCTTTCCGATATGGAGGCTATTGCGCCCTTCGTATGCGGCTTCTCCGATGACGGAAAAGGTGTAAATGATAATTCATTAATGCGTGAGGCTATGGTAAGAGCCAAGGCGCTTGATAAGATAATATCCGCCCACTGCGAGGACGGCTCCTGTATAAAGGACTCCAAGGAAGCGGAATGGAAGCAGATAGAACGGGATATCAGGCTTGTATCCGATATCGGATGTAAATATCACGTTTGTCACATTTCAACAAAGGAAAGCGTCGATCTTATAAGAGATGCGAAGAAAAGCGGTGTTAATATCACCTGTGAGACTGCGCCCCACTATCTTACTTTAACGGATGGGGATAAAGAGGACAGCGGACGCTTCAGAATGAATCCGCCCCTTCGCGACAAAATAGATATGGATGCGCTTATAGAAGGCATCTGCGACGGAACCGTAGATATGATAGCTACCGATCACGCCCCCCACTCCGCTGAGGAAAAGGGCAGAGGCTTTGACAGGAGCCTTAACGGAATAGTCGGTCTTGAAACTGCGTTCCCCGTTATGTATACAGCCTTTGTAAAGAAAGGAATCATTACTCTTGACAGACTTGTAGAGCTTATGAGCCTCAATCCGTCGGAAAGATTTAATATTCCCATAGATTCCTTTACCGTATACGATCTTAACGAGGAATATAAAATAGATCCCAACAGCTTTGCGACAATGGGCAGAAGCTCACCCTTTGCAGGAAATTCTGTGTACGGCAGATGCTTAGGAACCGCCATAAACGGTAAATGGGCTTATTTAAGTGAAAGATTAAAGAAAGACATATAATCAAGGAGAGAATTAAAATGGCAAAGAGAACTGATATTAAAAGAATAATGATCATCGGCTCCGGACCTATTGTAATCGGTCAGGCGGCTGAATTCGACTATGCGGGCACACAGGCTTGTTTAGCTCTTAAGGAAGAGGGCTATGAGGTTATCCTTGTAAACTCAAATCCCGCTACCATTATGACCGACACCACTATTGCCGATAAGGTATATATGGAGCCTCTCACACTTGAATATATTGCAAAGATATTGAGATATGAGCGTCCCGATGCTATTCTTCCCGGTATTGGTGGACAAACAGGTCTTAACCTTGCTATGCAGCTTGAAAAGAAGGGCGTTCTTAAGGAGTGCCGTGTTGAACTTCTCGGAACCTCCAGCGAATCAATCGAGCGTGCTGAGGACCGTGAGCTTTTCAAACAGCTTTGTCAGTCCATCGGAGAGCCCGTTATTCCCTCCGAGATCACATATGATCTTGAAGAAGCTAAGGCTGCGGCACAGCGTATCGGCTATCCCGTAGTTCTCCGTCCCGCATTTACTCTTGGCGGTACAGGCGGCGGCTTTGCTTACAATGAAGCAGAGCTTGTGGAAATCGGTACGAACGCATTCAGACTCTCCCCCGTTCATCAGGTTCTTATTGAAAAGAGCGTTAAAGGATATAAGGAAATCGAGTTTGAGGTTATGCGTGACGGAAACAATAATGCGATCACCATTTGCGGCATGGAAAACATTGACCCCGTAGGTGTTCACACAGGCGACTCCATAGTTGTAGCTCCCATTATGACTCTTTCCGAGCATGATAAGAAGATGCTTAACGATTCGGCTATCAAGCTTATCCGTGAGCTTAAGATCGAGGGTGGATGTAACGTACAGTTTGCTCTCAATCCCAACTCCAGCGAATATTATCTTATTGAGGTAAACCCCAGAGTTTCCCGTTCCTCTGCTCTTGCATCCAAGGCATCGGGCTATCCCATAGCAAGAGTTACCGCAAAGATAGCGGTTGGTATGAGCCTTGAGGAAATCAAGATTGCAAATACAAATGCGGCGTTTGAGCCCAGCCTTGACTACGTTATAGCAAAGCTCCCCCGCTTTCCCTTTGATAAATTTACAACAGCATCAAATCAACTCGGTACACAGATGAAGGCAACCGGTGAGGTTATGGGTATCGGCTCAAATCTCGAGGAATGTCTTTTGAAGGGTATGCGCTCCCTTGAGGTTGGCGTAAACCACATTTATCACCCTAAGTTTGACAATATGTCAAATGATGAAATTATGGAATATATTTCCACCTTCCGTGATGATAACATTTTTGCAATAGCTGAGCTTCTTGCACGAGGTGTAAGCGTTGAAAGAGTTCACGAGATCACACAGATCACACCCTTCTTCCTTGAGGCTGTGAAAAATATAGTTGATATGGAAGAAACTCTTAAGGCAAAGCCCTTCGACCTTGATACCCTTACGTCTGCGAAAAAGATGGGCTTCTCCGATAAGTACGTTGCAAGAATGTGGAAGTGTACGGAGATGGACGTATTCAAATTCCGTAAGCAGCATAATCTTTTCCCTGTGTTCCGCATGGTTGATACCTGTCATACAGGAGCTTATATTCCCTATTTCTATTCATCCTACACAGGCGAAAACACATCCATTCTTACAGATAAGAAGAAGATAGTAGTTCTTGGAGCAGGTCCTATAAGAATCGGTCAGGGCGTTGAGTTCGACTACTCAACGGTTCACGCCGTATCCACTATCAAAAAATCCGGTTACGAGGCTATAATTATCAACAACAATCCCGAAACCGTATCAACGGACTACACAACGGCGGACAAGCTTTATTTTGAGCCCCTCACACCCGAGGACGTTATGAATATCATAGAGTTTGAAAAGCCCGAGGGCGTTATTGCATCTCTCGGCGGACAGACCGCTATCAATCTTGCGCAGCCCCTCTTTGACAGAGGCGTTAAGATAATCGGTACAGATTGTGCCGCTATCGATCGTGCAGAGGATAGAAACGCATTTGAAAATCTTCTTAACGAGCTT
>JAFVYY010000005.1 GCA_017508405.1 Clostridia bacterium | reverse complement strand
TGCCCAGTCGTTATCACTTGCGGAAATGGATGAGCGGAGTGTAATTGCAACCTTTTCAAAGCCGAACTTGTCAGCAAGCTGCTTAGCAACGGACTTATATCCCTCGTGGTTAAGCTTACCGCCGTAAATATCGGTGTTTTCAGCCTCTATGCCGAATACATCCTTTGCATCCTCCTCGTTGGATATGCAAACGTCAACGTACTGGCAAAGATCTGTCATAGCCTCTCTTGCCTGTGCTCTTGTCCAGAGCTTACCGCGGTAGTTAAGGTCGCAGGAGATTTTAACGCCCTTTGCCTTAGCGGCCTTACAAGCCTCACGGCAGATTTCAACTACGTTAGGACCAAGAGCGGGTGTGATTCCTGTAAAGTGGAACCAATCTGCTCCCTCAAAGATGCTGTCCCAATCGAAATCGGAAGCGGATGCCTCCTGAATTGCGGAATGGGCTCTGTCATAAATACATACGGAGCCTCTCTGGGATGCGCCCTTTTCAAGGAAATAAATACCTACTCTGTCGCCGCCTCTTACGATCTTAGAGGTGTCAACGCCGAAGTAACGGAGGGAATCAACCGCTGCCTGACCGATAGCGTGTTTAGGAAGCTTTGTAACGTATACGCTGTCCATACCGTAGTTAGCAAGGGATACAGCAACGTTTGCTTCACCGCCGCCGAAGGTAGCCTGCATCTGGTCGTTCTGGAAGAATCTGTAATAACCGTTGGGAGCGAGTCTTAACATAAGCTCGCCGAATGTAACTATTTTAGCCATTGTTTCTTGCCTCCTTAACAATTTCTACCGACTGACGGCAGAGGTCTGTAATTTCGTCCCACTTACCGTTGTCAATAAGCTCTGCGGTTACCATATAGGAGCCACCGCAAGCGCAGATAACGGGACACTTAAGATAATCCTTAAGGTTTTTAAGGGAAATACCGCCTGTGGGCATAACCTTGAACATGGGGAAGGGTGCGCTCATAGCCTTAATCTTAGCAAGTCCGCCTGACTGCTCAGCAGGGAAGAACTTAAGAACCTTAAGTCCAAACTTATAAGCCGCATGATAATCTGTAGGTGTTGTACATCCGGGGTAAATAGCAATACCCTTTTCAATAGAATAAGCAACAAGCTCGGGGTCAAAGCCGGGAGTTACAATAAACTCAGCGCCTGCAGCGATAGCCTTGTCAATTTGCTCGGTAGTCATTACTGTACCTGCGCCGCAAAGCATTTCGGGGCAAGCCTCCTTCATAAGCCTGATAGCCGTATCAGCTCCTGCCGCACGGAACGTTACCTCAGCAATCGGTACACCGCCTGCGCAAAGAGCTTTTGCAAGGGGAGCTGCATCTCTTTCGGGATTGTTGAGCTTGATAACGGGAACTACGCCGATCTGTTCAACTCTTGTGTTAATATCCATAAACAAAATCTCCTTTGTTGATTTATCTTTTATTATTTTAACATCTTTTATAAATAATTTCAATATATTATTTCAATAAAATTCCCAATACTTTTTCTTTAATCTTGTACATATCGGAATATTGTGCTATACTTATACTACAAAGGAATATTCAAGGAGATATTATGAAGCAGTATAAATATCAGATGCACACACATACCACTCCCTGCTCCAGATGCGGTCTTATGACGCCCTATGACTTTTGCAAGGGACTACACGATAACGGATACAAGGGCGCAGTTATAACAAATCATTTCCTACACGGTAATACAGGTATTGACAGAGATCTACCCTGGGAGGAGTTTGTTAAGGCTTATGAAAATGACTATCTTGAATGTAAAAAGGCGGCAAAGGAATTTGACCTTGATATTCTTTTCGGTATAGAAGAGGTCGTAGTTCCGGGACTTGAAATTCTTTGCTACGGACTGACTCCCAAAATTCTCTACGAAAACCCCGACCTCGGAAATTGGGGCGTTGAAAATTGGTCTAAGCTCATGCGTAAAAACGGAGTTGTGCTTATTCAGGCGCACCCCTTCAGAAAAGCGGATTATATCCCGAATCCGGGTCCTCTTCCCCTTGAATACGTAGACGGCATTGAAATTTACAACCACGGGAACTCAACGCAGGAAATGAACGATAAGGCAATGGCGCTGGCTTCGGAAAATCCTCACCTTATTACAACATCGGGCGCAGACGCTCATTGGGTCGAAAACATTCCATTTGGCGGAATTGTTACAAAAAAACGCATACGCAATGAAAAAACACTTGCAAAAATCTTAAAAAGCAAGAAATTCGAGCCTATCATTTTATAAAAAAACGCATCCTCTGCTATGCATTCTTAGCGGAGAAAGTACGAACACCACCAAGGGATTTTCTTTGGTGGTGTTTTTTGTCGGTAGGGGCTTACGAAAGGCTCCCTCCGGGAGGGAGCTGTCGCCGCAGGCGACTGAGGGAGAGTGCGTTATAATAAAGCGCGCGCGAACTTAAAATTCCGCAGGCTCCTTCCACCGCTATCGCGGTTCCCCTTCCTCCCGGAGGAAGGCTATTCAATTTTATCGCTAATTTTGCACGCCTTCACGGATGCGTTTTTGCTTTATTCAAAATACGGCTTGCCTCTGTTTTCGCAATAATATGCGAATCTGTCCGGCTTTTCTATCGTCTCTCTTGCAAATATCAAGAGTGCGGGAAATGACGGAGTAGGCACAAAATTATAAGCAGTCTGCGTTTCATCATCCATCTCAATTTGCATAGAACGAATGAAACGGTATTTTGTTAAAATTTTAAGCACCTCTTCAGCCTTTTCCTTTTTTATACTGAGATTCTTTACTAAAAGATTTGCAGTAAAGGCCTTTTTGTAATCTCTTTTATTGAGCATTACGCAAGCATCAAACACATCCTTATCCGACAAATCCTTAAAAAACTGCGTGTAATTTATACCGTCAAAATAAGCAGCATCGAAATCCTTGGGATCCTGCACCAAAAGAAAATACTGCAGTCTGTTGGCTATGCCCATACGTGTAAAGCCTTCATTATTAAGCATGGATGAATATATCTGCTCATTTTCCTTCAAGCCGTTTTCGTATTCATCCAATCTGCCTGTATCCTTTTCGTCTGCATAAGGCATTATTGATTTTTCAATAATCCAGCACAGCTCCAGGGCCTCCTTGATTTTCATATTTCTCGGTGCTTCTATAAGCTTTTTCGTAAGTGCGGTTTTCAAATCGGTATAATCGGTTATGCTTCTTCCAAAGAGAAAATCAACGGATACGCCGAAAAATTCCGCTATTTTAGGTAAAAGCTCTATATCCGGCACACCGCCGTTTTCCCATTTGGATACCGCCTGAGCCGATACGTGTACAAAGCTTGCAATCTCCTCCTGCTTTATACCGCGCTCCTTGCGTAATGTCGCTATTGTTTTTCCTATCATTTCTGTTCCCATATTAAACTCCTTTTTTGTTGTAATTAAACCGAAAGCCGCTTTCATGATTTGATTATACAACAATTATCGGTTGTTTTCAACGGAGGCGTTGTTGAGAAAAACAAATAGCGGTTGATTACTTAATGCTTTTGTTATAACCTCAAGCTGCAGCTGTATTTCCTTATCCCTTGCAAAATCAAAGGAGCCTTTATTTTCTTCCATTTGCAAAACACTCACATACAGCTCCATAGTCAGATCCTTTATATTTTTTCGTATTCTTTTAATAAGATCCTCTCCCTTAAGTATATAGGCGAGACGATGACCGGCAGTATCGCATATATCACAGCTTTGAGATGCGATTTCCAAAGCCTTTTCGTATCTTCCGCTGTCATTGTAAATCATACATAAAATAGATTCGGCGCAGTTTCTGTACACTGTTTCCGTGCATTTCTGCATTATTCTGTCACAGAGTATTTCCGCTTCCTCCAGAAGTTTCATTCTCTCTGCACCCTCGCAGCTTCTTGATTTCCACCATACATCCGAGGCAAGCAATTGCATAAGCCAATAATCATTAGGGTATTCTTTAAGAGCATTTCTTATTAGCTTAATTCCTTCATCCAATCCCCTTTGCTTCAAAAGTGTGCCGTCGGGCTGCTTATCAACCCTCAATTTATAGTATTGATCGGATATCTCTCTTATCCTGTTCTGCTTTTCAATCTCAGAAACACCAAAGAGAGTGTCGATAGTTACTGAATAATAGGATGCAATCAAGGGTAAAAGTGTAATATCGGGATGCCCGTCGCCGCATTCCCATTTGCTTACGGATTGAACCGAAATATTAAGAAATTTCGCAAGCTCCTCCTGAGTATTTCCCTTTTGCTTTCTTAAAGCTCTTAAATTTTCATTAAATTTTACTGACATTTTTATTCTCCTGAAATTAAATTCAAAGGCCCTTGTACCTTGATTATATCATTTGGATTTTGGTTTTACAATAACCGCTTTTTTGACAAGTAATGGAATTTATCAACCGAAAGTGGATAATAGGCTATAAAAAGTAAGAGCAGACCGAAATCTGCTCTCATTGTTATTATATATCCTCCGCAAGGACTTTCCTTTTTTGCCATCTGCCTGCGAGGAAATAGATTATGCTTGGTATTGCATAGCCGTAGGGAGCAAGACCGTAGCCGAGAACGAAGCCGAAGAAGCCCCATCCCAAGAAAATACCGAAAAGCCAGCTAAGACCGATACGAAGCACTACGCCGTCAAGAATGGCAAGCGCCATACTTAATTTCGCATTTCCGATACCCTGAACAAAGGCTCCGCTGCCTCTCATTACCGCAAAGGCGGGGAACATCCACAGAATCGCCTTTATAAATTCCGATGACATTTCATGTACCAAGGGGTCGTCTGAGAATATCATAAAAAGATACTTACCCAGCGTTATATAAAGTATCATAAAGAAGGCAGTCAAGGCTATAGAATACATTATTGCGTATTTTACGATCTTCTTTGCTCTTCCGTTATTACCGGAGCCTATATTCTGACTTATCATAGGAACGGCGGCGTATTGAATTCCCTGGGATATTTTATTTACAATATCGTCGATTCGCACGCCTACACCAAAGGTTGCGGAGGCTACAACGCCAACGTCGTTTATAAGAGAGTTTACAACAAGCATGGAAAGATTAATAAAGCCCGATTGTATAGCCATAGGAGTACCGAGGCTTGTTATCATTCCAACGTATTTTGCCTTTGGAATAAAGCTTTCCTTTTTGAAATCAAAGCCGAAATCACGGCGCTTTTTGTAAAGATAGAAAAGCGAAAACAGGAATGAAGCCGCCTGACCGATTATAGTTGCCCACGCAGCGCCTGCAACTCCCCATCCGAGAATTCCCGTAAAGAGAATATCTAGAACAAGATTAACCGCAGATGCAATACCGATAAATAAGAAGGGCCTTTTTGCATCTCCCATTCCACGTAAAACAGCAGATACAAGGTTGTATCCCGCTGTAAAAATAAGACCGATAGCGCAAATTATCAGATACTCCCTCGCCATTTCATAGGATTCTTGAGGTATCTTCATAGTGGTAAGAATCCAATTCTGCAAAGAAATAATAATAACGCTGAATACGAGAGCAACAATGGAAACGAACACAAAAAGCGTACCTATAATATCATTCATTTCCTTGCGCTTGCCCGCTCCCATAGCCTGAGCAAGTAGCACCTGTCCCGCATTTGAGAAGCCGAGGCAAACCATAGTTGCAAAGTTTACGATCTGGCTGCTTTGAGATACTGCGGAAAGCCCTGCCGTACCTACAAATTTACCTACGATTATCATATCTATGGTGCTGTATAAAACAAGTAAAGCGTTAGATGCCATAAAGGGTAAAGCGAATAAAACAAGTTGTTTTGCTATATTGCCTTTAGTAAAATCTTTTGATAAGCTTTTAGCCACACATCCACCCCCTACGTTAATTCTATGGAATATAATATCACAGGTTACTTAAAATGTCAATAATTCTGGGATGTCAATACTTGATTTTGAAATTCAAATTTCCAAAATCAAGTATTGACAAAAGGACTTTTCTCTGTTATAATACATAGGCAATATATTATAGAGCTTACCGGGATTAATGAGTTTTCAAAAATATAAGCTGCGGCGCAGTATGATTTTCTGAAACAAATTATCCGCTGAAGGCATTGTCTTTGAGAGCGCAGCAGACAACTGCGAAAACAGTAGATTTAATATTTTTAACGAGATGTAGCGCAGGTGGTAGCGCGCGTGCTTTGGGAGCACGATGCCGCAGGTTCGAGTCCTGTCATCTCGACCACATGAAAATAATCCGAACATTCTCTTACTTGGAGAAGCGTTCGGATTATTTGTTTTATTTGAGTATCCCAACTTTAATAGTAAGAAATGAAAATAGCCACCGATAAGAAAAATTGTCGGTGGCTTTTCTAATGCA
>JAFVYY010000048.1 GCA_017508405.1 Clostridia bacterium | reverse complement strand
CGTTCCTTTCCCCAGCGATGCATTCGGATTTGCGCACATTTCCTTCTTTGAATATTCTATAGCAATTATCCTTGCTCTTACCATTATCCCGATAATGGAGATCACAAAGGCTATCCAGCGCGCGGTTGAGAAGAGAAAATAACCTTATATAGACAAGAACGGTGTGTCCGCAAAGAGACACACCGTTTTCTTTATGTAGAATTCGTCATCAGTTTTAAATTTATAAATCAAGGCACTCCCGTTCAAGAGCATTCAGAAAAGCAGTAGCAGTAAATACCTTATAATCACCGATACTTTCTCCGTTATCGATTTCTATTGTTTTTTTACCGTGGTATGTAAGCACCCTGTCAGAACACGGATTAATTATGAGAACCTTGTTTTTTTCCGACTCATAATCATAATGATAAGAATTCACAAAGCTAAACATTTCAACTTTAAAAAGACGAATTCTGTGAACGAATTGATAATACCCGTTATCGCGTATCACAAGCGGAATACGTTTGTTTCTTGTCAAATTCAAGGGCCTTTGCCACCATATCTCTGTTTGTGGGATAGGTGGTTCCCGCAAGGGCGCAGGAGCCCAAGGGAGAATAATTCATACGCTTGACAGCATCATTTATTCTCGTAATATCGCGAAGGAACATCATACAGTATGCAAGAAGATGATGAGCAAACGTAATAGGCTGCGCTCTCTGAAGGTGGGTATATCCCGGCATTATGGTCTTCTTATTTCCCTTTGCCTGTGAAAGCAATGCGAAAATAAGCTTTCTTAAAAGAGCGATAATATCCTTTGCCTCGTCACGCATGTAAAGGCGAAGATCAAGGGCTACCTGATCGTTACGGCTTCTTGCGGTGTGGAGCTTCTTACCCGTATCGCCGATACGCTTAGTAAGCTCCGCCTCCACAAACATATGTATGTCCTCTGCGTTTTCGTCAAACGTGAGCGCTCCGCTATTAAGATCGTCAAGTATGGATATAAGTCCGTCGGTAATCTCCGTAAGCTCCGTATCCTTAAGAATACCTACCGAGCAAAGCATTGACGCATGCTCAAGAGAGCCCTTAATATCCTGCTTATACATTTTTTTATCGAAATGAATGGAAGAATTAAAATCGTCTGCCGTTTTGTCAAGCGCCTTTTCAAATCTTCCCGCCCACATTTTATCCATAGTAAAATCCTTATCTGCAATTATGCATTATTTCTTATTCTTTGCATTAACCTGAGCCTGCACCTTGATGGGAAGACCGAAGAGGTTAATAAATCCTGCGCTGTCTGCCTGATTATATACGTTATCCTCACCGAAGGTTGCAATCTCCTCGGAGTAGAGGGAGTAATCGCTCCAAGCGCCTGCCTTGATCATATTGCCCTTGTAGAGCTTGATCTTAACCTTACCTGTTACGTTCTCCTGTGTCTTGTCAACGAATGCGGAGAGAGCCTCACGAAGAGGAGTGTACCACTGACCGTTATATACGAGGTCGGCAAAGGTAATAGCAAGCTCCTGCTTCTTATGCATTGTCATCTTATCAAGACAAAGAGTTTCAAGATAGTTATGAGCGAAATAAAGGATCGCTCCGCCGGGGGTCTCGTATACGCCACGGCATTTCATACCTACAAGACGGTTTTCAACAATGTCGAGAAGACCGATACCGTTTTCGCCGCCTACCTTATTAAGGTTGAGGATAATATCCTTAGCGCTCATCTTCTCACCGTTGAATGCTACGGGAACGCCCTTTTCAAAATCAAGAGTGATGTATGTAGGTGCGTCGGGAGCCTGAAGAGGTGAAACGCCCATTTCAAGGAAGCCCTTCTTTTCATACTGAGGCTCGTTACCTGCATCCTCAAGGTCGAGTCCCTCATGGCTCAAATGCCAGAGGTTCTTATCCTTTGAATAGTTTGTTTCACGGTTGATCTTAAGGGGAACGTTATGCGCCTCTGCGTACTCGATCTCCTCCTCACGGGATTTGATGCTCCACTCACGCCAGGGAGCGATAATGTGCATATCGGGAGCGAATGCCTTGATAGTAAGCTCAAAACGTACCTGATCGTTACCCTTGCCTGTGCATCCGTGACAGATTGCGTCTGCGCCCTCCTTGAGAGCTATTTCGCAAATTCTCTTTGCGATGATGGGACGTGCGAAGGAAGTACCGAGCATATACTCCTCGTAAAGTGCGCCTGCCTTTACTGTGGGGATGATGAAATCATCTACAAATTCTTCTGTAAGGTCCTCAATATAGAGCTTGGAAGCGCCTGTCTTAAGAGCCTTTTCCTCAAGTCCCTCAAGCTCGTCAGCCTGACCTACGTTACCGGATACTGCAATAACCTCGCAGTTGTTGTAATTTTCCTTGAGCCAAGGAATAATGATGGATGTATCAAGTCCTCCTGAATATGCAAGAACTACCTTTTTAATATCCTTTTTGTTCATTTTTATAATCTCCTTATTTATGTAAAATCAAAAATATGCTCCTATTATATTACTTTCGTTTTATCTTGTCAAGGGGTTTTTGAATATTTTTTCAATTTTTTACAATTTTTTTCTGCTATATAATATAAAGGGTGTATAAATGCATATTTTGTGAATATTTAATGCATATTTTCTGAATTTATTCATTTTTAATCTTTAAATATTCTTCTCTCTTTCGCCCGTTTCCTCTCCTTACACGTTCATTATAAAACATTAAAACCGTTAGTGAGCGTTAGAGATTTCAAAAAATAAAATTTTTTTGCGTACACGGTATCGTATTTTGCATATCTACCCCCCTTTTGCTGTTTTCTTCTTTCCTTTTTCTCTTTATTTATTTCTCTTTTTCCTTACTTCTTATGCTTCAATGCTTACCTCTTACACCTTATTTCTTATAGATTACCTCTTATAAATATCCGATTTTAATAAAAACTGCATCTCATATATAGAACATAAGCTTGGCGAATGCTTTTTTGAAATTAAAAAAGCCTCCTGCGGATTCACCGCAAGAGACTCTTTTTATATATTTAGTTATTTAAGCTTTGCAATAATGTCAAGCATATCAAGCTCGGACTGAAGCTTACTGAGGTCTGTATTTTCGTCAATTACAACAAGCTCTGTATCTGTAAGCTTTGCGAAAAGGCGAACGTCCTCCACTGTAAGTGCTGTGGAAACCACTGTGTGATGCGCACCGCCTGCATAGATCCATGCTGCAGCGCCTGTTGCGTGATCCGGCTTAAGCTTCCACATGATTCTTGCAACGGGGAGCTTAGGCATTTCCTTAGGCTGCTTTACAAGCTCGATAGCAGCGCAGATAAGACGGAAGCGGTTACCCATATCTACCATACATACTGCAACACCGTCACCGTCAACACCGTCAAATACAAGGCGTGCGGGAGCTTCCTTACCGCCGATACCAAGAGGATGAACCTCTATCTTTGGCTGTGTGGATGCAAAGTCGGGAGAAACCTCAAGCATATGAGCGCCGAGAACAACCTCTTCACCCTTTGTGAAATCGTATGTATAATCCTCCATAAAGCCGGTAGAGCCTTTTCTGCCCTTTGCCATTTCCCAGAAGATTGCGCCGAGTGCGGATGTCTTATAGTCGCCCTCTGCGCCGAAGCCATATCCCTTGCCCATCATTCTCTGTGTAGCAAGACCGGGAAGCTGACGAAGACCGTGAAGATCCTGGAAGGTATCGGTATAAGCAGCAAAGCCGCCTGCCTGCATAAACTTGTCAAGGGCGATCTCATACTTAGCCTGCTCCTTAACGGCATCAACGTTGTCTGTATTCATAACGTAAAGCTCATTGTATTCAGCCATCTTAGCGTCAAGCTCTTCCTCTGTAACTGCATTAACGAGCGCAACAAGGTCGCCGATACCGTAGTAGTTTACGTTCCAGCCATACTTGATCTGGCTCTCTACTCTGTCTCCGTCTGTTACCGCAACCTCTCTCATATTGCTGCCGAACATGGCAAGCTTAAGGTTCTTGGAAAAATCAACTGCTCTTGCAACGTCAATAAACTTCTTGATTTTTTCAATTACGTCCTCATGCTGATAGTAGCCAACGACAACCTCACGCTTAACACCGAGCCTGGATGCGATAAATCCGTATTCACGTCCGCCGTGAGCAGTCTGATTAAGATTCATAAAGTCCATATCAATGGAGTCATAAGGAAGCTTTTCATTTGCCTGTGTATGGAAATGAAGAAGGGGCTTTTTAAGGAACTGAAGACCCTTTATCCACATTTTAGCAGGGCTGAATGTGTGCATCCATGTAATAACTGCAATACAGTCATTATCATTTGTAGCCTTTGCGCAGGCCTCAACGCAGCTTGCTTCATCTCTTACCGTTGTGCAGTATTCGATTTCAACGCCGTCGATTTTTTCATTAAGATACTTTGCTATTACCTTACTGTCCTCTGCAACCTGCAAAAGAACCTCTTCACCGTAAAGGTCCTGGCTGCCAGTGATAAAATAAACCTTTTTCATATTTATTCTCCTTAAAAATTATTCGTTTTCAAACGCCATAAACATATCGACTCTCGTCTTATGTCTGCCGCCCTCAAATTCGGTATTTATAAAAATATCCGCAATATCGCAGGCAAGACCTGCGCCTATGGTTCTTTCTCCCATACAAAGCACGTTAGCATCATTGTGTAATCTTGTAAATCTTGCGCTGAAGGTGTCGGAGCAAACTGCTGCTCTTATGCCCTTGCACTTATTTGCCGCCATACTCATACCGATACCTGTACCGCATACGAGAATACCGAGGTCATTCTTACCCTCTTTAATAGCGTCGCAAAGCTTCTTTGCATATTCGGGATAATGACAGCTCTTTTCATCATAGGTACCGTAATCAACGTATTCAACGCCGATTTCGTCAAAATGCTTCATAAGCTCCTTTTTGAGCTTCAAAGCAGCGTGGTCGGATGCCAAAGCAATAGGCTTCTTCATATTTTTCCCTCTTTCATAAGCCTTTCCTCTCTCTCCCTCTCCGCCTGAGGCTTGCGTAAGTAATTCACTCGGATATCGGAATCGGAAACAGCTTCATTATTTTTTATTTTCTCATAGGTCAGTATACCCACTGAATATCCGCTTGCATAGCGGAGAGATTCGGGAGTTACGCCCATATTCTTAATTTCTTTTTTCTCGGCAAGGAAATATCCGTCGCCGACAAAATATATTTTTTCATTATATCCCTCAAGAATGGGAATAAGGTCGTCAAGCATCATGCAGGAATCATCCATAAGACGCCGTCCGTCCTTGAATATACCTGTATATACCTGACCTCTGCGAGCATTCATAACGGGACAAACAATACCGTCAAAGCCCTCTAAATTTCTTGCAAGAGCCTCAATTGTGCTGATTTCAACACAGGGCTTATCAGTACCGAAGGCAAGTCCCTTAACCGTGGCAACTCCGATCCTTACACCCGTAAAGGAGCCGGGACCGTAGGATACACCGTAAGCGTCTATGTCCTCTGCCTTCATATCAGCCGCCTTAAGGGCGTCACGTATCATGGGAAGCAGGGTCTCACTATGGGTATTATCCGTGTTCACCGTATAAAGCGCCACAAGGTTTTCATTTTCAAGTATGGCAACGCTTGACGTATTCATACAGGAGTCGATAGCAAGTATTTTCATTTCAAATCCTTATTGATCGTAATTTTTCTTCTGTTTACATCCTCGGCTACTCTTTCGATAGTAACCTTAATTGCGTTTTCAGGTATTGCATATGGGATATTTTCACTCCATTCGCAAACGGAAATACCCTTTTTCACGTAATCATAGAAGCCTATTGAATAAAGGTCGTCATCGTCCTCTATTCTGTAAACGTCAAAGTGGTAAATCTTACATTCTTTCCCCTTATACTCGTTTACAACCGTGTAGGTAGGACTTTTTACCGAGGCTGTGGGAGCCAATACTCCGGCAAGACCTCTTACAAATGCAGTCTTGCCAACACCGAGGTCTCCGTACATAGCCACAAAATCGCCCTTTTTAAGCTCCCTTGCAAGCCTTGACGCTATTTCCTCGGTTTCCTCTGTGGAAAAGGAAATATATTCAGTCATATCAGAAAAGTCCTGTGATCTTGCCGTTGTCGTCAACGTCTATCTTCATAGCTGCGGGAACCTTGGGAAGACCGGGCATAGTCATGATCGCACCTGTAAGAGCTACAATAAATCCTGCGCCTGCGGAAAGCTTAACCTCTCTTACCGTAAGAGTAAAGCCTGTAGGTCTGCCGAGCTTTGTCTGGTCATCAGAAAGTGAATACTGTGTCTTAGCCATACATACGGGGAATTTTGAATACTCGGGTGAAAGAGCCTCAAACTCCGCAATAGCCTTGGAAGCCTGAGCGTCAAACTGTACGTCAGCTGCACCGTAGATCTCCTTTGCGATGGTTCTTATCTTATCCTTGATGGAAAGCTCATCATCGTAAAGCACGTGGAAATTGCTTTCCTTTTCACAAGCCTTAACAACCTTGTTTGCAAGGTCAATTCCGCCTTCGCCACCCTTTGCGAATACCTCGGAGAGGGCAAATTCGGCGCCCTTAGCTGTACAGATATCCTCAATTGCCTTAAGCTCAGCCTCTGTATCTGTGCCGAAACGGTTAATAGCTACCACTACGGGAACACCGTATTTCTGGAGGTTGTCAATATGGGCCTCAAGGTTAACTGCGCCTGCCTTAAGTGCTTCAAGATTTTCATTTACAAGATCTGCCTTAGCAACGCCGCCGTTATACTTAAGAGCACGAACGGTAGCTACAAGAACTACTGCGCTGGGCTTGAGTCCTGCAAAACGGCACTTGATATCAAAGAACTTCTCTGCGCCGAGGTCTGCGCCGAAGCCTGCCTCTGTAATTGCGTAATCACCAAGCTTCATAGCGAGCTTTGTAGCCTTTACGGAGTTACAGCCGTGAGCAATGTTTGCAAAGGGACCGCCGTGAATAAGGGCGGGAGTGTTTTCAAGAGTCTGTACAAGGTTGGGCTTAAGAGCATCCTTAAGAACTGCAGCCATAGCGCCGTTCACACCAAGATCACGGCAATATACGGGGCTTCCGTCAAGCTTGTACGCAACAAGAATGTTACCAAGTCTTGTCTTGAGGTCGGCAATGGACTCAGCAAGGCAAAGGATTGCCATGATTTCACTGGCAACCGTAATCATAAAGTGGTCCTGACGGGGAACACCGTCAACCTTGGCGCCGAGACCTATAACGATGTTACGGAGCGCTCTGTCATTCATATCCATAACTCTGGGGAAAAGGATTCTTCTCTGGTCGATGCCGAGGGCGTTACCCTGATGGATATGGTTGTCAATTACTGCGGAAAGAAGATTATGAGCGATTGTAATTGCATTAAAATCTCCTGTAAAGTGAAGGTTGATATCCTCCATAGGAAGAACCTGAGCATATCCGCCTCCTGCTGCGCCGCCCTTCATACCGAATACGGGACCGAGAGAGGGCTCACGGAGAGCGATTACGGTATTCTTACCGATCTTGTTCATAGCCATTGCAAGACCGACAGTTGTAGTAGTCTTACCCTCGCCTGCGGGAGTGGGGTTGATGGCTGTTACAAGAATAAGCTTACCCTCAGGCTTATTCTCCATTCTCTTAATAAAGTCGTCTGTGATTTTCGCCTTATATCTTCCGTAAGGCTCATACTCCTCTTCGAGAAGTCCGATTTTCTTTGCGATTTCAGAAATGGGCAAAAGCTTCGCGCCCTGTGCAATTTCGATGTCAGATAACATAGGTATTCTCCTTTTTTGTCGAAAATTCATTATTGAAACTATTGTAGCACAATATAATCATAATTTCAAACATTTTTTATATATTTTATTTACAAAAAGCAAATTTTGTGTTATAATTCAAATCAGCAAAAAAAGGAAGTCATCTTTTTGGGTAAAAATACATAAATGAATTGAAGCTATGCTTCATGAATTCTCGCTTTGCTCCATGAATTGACACTTTGTGTCATGAATTGAATTGCCTCTATATGCGCCGCAGTGCAATTCATGTGTTAACCATTCATGGCATAAGCCAATTCATGCCGATGGCAATTCATTGCAAAATTGCATTTTGCATCTGCCCGTGGCACAGCCGGATAGCGCGTCAGACTCCGACTCTGAAGGTCGAAGGTTCGAATCCTTTCGGGCAGGCCAAAAAACCTCGTTCATCGGAACGAGGTTTTTTTATCCAAGTCGTAGACTTGGCATATCATCACCGAAGGTACATCTCATCACGCATTAGCGCGTATCTCTGCGACTTGATGATATGCAACACTATGTGTTGGTGATATGCAATTCCTTTGGAATTGATGATATACAAGGCTCACGCCTTGATTTATTTACTAAAGTGTGTTATAATCTAGTCACCAAGGGGTTTGTGTAGGAAATTCTATTTTGGATTTTTATCCCACTTACACCAATTGGAGGTTTTTGGTTTTCACATATCCAAGAAAAAATGGAGCGGAAGAGTATTTATCGAATACGGCTCTCTTGATCCAAATGGCATAGGATATATCTATAAGTTGAAGTCAGACAGCTTTGAAAAGCTGGATGAATGGCAGTGGATTTCAAAGTTTGATATCGTCCCTGACGAGATTATT
>JAFVYY010000047.1 GCA_017508405.1 Clostridia bacterium | reverse complement strand
TGTAAACTACACTTTCTTAATACAGAATCTCGGTAACGAAGAAACTGACGATGATGACAATGTAATTCTTACAGACATCTTTGATCCCATCCTTACCGATATTACCGTATCCTATAACGGCACGACGTGGACGGAGGGTACAGAATACACTTATAATGAAGCAACAGGCGTATTTACAACAACCGCAGGCGCAATTACTGTTCCTGCCGCAACCTATACTCAGGATGCCCAGACGGGCGTATGGCAGCTTACTCCCGGTTCTGTAACCTTAACAGTTACAGGTACAATTTGAGGATCAGAAAAACGTAATATAATGCAAAAAGAGGCTATCGAAACGACAGCCTCTTTTTTAGTGTTAAACACGCTCGGAAATTCCTTGCGTAATTAAAAAGGAGATCTATTTTAGTTTTTCTACATATTATTTACTGTTCATATGTAGATATGTGACTATAAAAGCCGATTTATAGGGATTTTACGTCTTTTTTGAAGAATGCTACCGCAATTCCGTTAGGGCCTATATGCGTTCCTATTACGCTGCCTACCAAAACTGTGCGTACCTCGTCAAGATGCTCACTCCACAGAAACGAGCTATCATTGATATATTTAAGAAGAAGAGTGTCGGAAAGTCCCGTATAACCGAGAAGCAGAGGCTTTGTAAAATCCACCCCTCCCGCCTTTTCTATTTCCTTGACGAGAAGATTATTTCCATTCCTTGAGCCTCTTGCCTTACCGAGAAATTCGATTTCTCCGTTTCTTATACAAATTACGGGCTTTATCGACAGGATTCCCCCCGCAAATGCGGAAAGCCTTGATATTCTTCCGCCTTTTTTAAGATATTCAAGAGTATCAAGCATTGCAATAACGCAGATGTTTTCTCTTTCCCTCGTGATCTTTTCCACAATTTCCTCTGCGGTTGCGCCCTCGTCAACCATTTTAAGCGCCATTTCCACAAGGATACCCGCGCCGATTGCCGCACTTTTACTGTCTATTAAATAAACGTTATCCTCATAGCCAACCTTTGAGATTTTTGCGCTCTGATATGTTCCCGACAGGGATGACGAAAGAGTTATGCATATTACCTTATCCCTTTTCTTCTTAGCGTCCTTAAATACGCCCTCAAAGGATAAGGGGCTGGGCTGACTTGTGGTGGGAAGCTCCGTGCACTCCACAAGCCTTTCGTAAAACTCCTGCTTGCTTATATCAAGCCCGTCGAGAAACTGCTCCCCCGAAAAGCTGATTATAAGAGGAACCACCGTAACACGCTTTCTTATTTCCTTAGGCAAATCCGCCGTGGAATCTGTAACTATTCTTATCATTTATTTTATATCTCCAAATACGCTCTTGAAAAAATTGTTGACGTGTCAACATTCGGGATTATAGCACATATTTGTTGAGATGTCAACATCTTTTCGAAAAATAATTAAAAATATTTCTCGGGAAATAAAAAGGAGAGATTTGTCGCTCTTCCCATAGGGAATTGGCGACAACTAAATAAATCCTTAGGATTTGTGATATTTGTCTTACGACAAGTGATATTGCCTACGGCAGTGATATTCGCCTAACGGCGAGTTAAGGATTTATTTAATATCACTTTGACTGTAAGTCAAAATAACACGCAAGATTTATCTTGCATATCACTTTTAGCCACAAGGTTAAAAATACAACTAATTTAACTTAATCTTTTGTGGATAAGAAAAGCCCACCATATTTCGCCTTTTCCGAAGTATAGTGGGCTACACTTTTGTTATAAACTAAAAATCCCTAATGGAACAGCACTTTCCCTCTCCTTATTTTCTTAATATACATGTAAGGAAACTCCGATTGTAGTCTTTTCAGGCTTTTCGGGTATCGTTATTTCCTTCATTCTAATTAACTCATTAACAATCAATCCTCTTAAGGAAAAAATTTCATTTGACGCATTGTATTCGAGTTGATTATGAAGAATGGGATTGCTTTCCTTTCTTAATATATCTATTATTTCACTAAATACCCTTTGACATATCTCTGCAAGCTCCCTGTAATCCTTATGCTCATAAAATATATCACGGATTTTCTTCTCATTCCCGTTAGCTACAACAACTATGTCGGGAATAATATTTCCATCTTCGTCAGCATGAGCGAATCTGTTTTCGATTCTTTTCCAGGTGTTCTTTTCGTCAGAGGAAAGAGTATCTATGCTTTTACCCTCAATTGCCGCTTCTTTAAGCAGAATCGCATCTCTGTAGTCGTATGACTCTGGTATTTTATTCCACATATCTCCCATAGGTAACTTGAAGTGATACAGACTGATATTATCAAAGTATACACCGTTCATT
>JAFVYY010000046.1 GCA_017508405.1 Clostridia bacterium | reverse complement strand
TAAGATAACGTACAAATACACTCTTAACGACGGTAACGGTGAGCAAACGAAGGAAACAAGCGCAGATGTTACAACTAAAGCTTATGCAACACCTGTAGTACTTGTTGAATCTACTGATGTGAGATCAACTTCTGTAATAAGCTTTGATTTAACTACATACGATGCGGACAACATATGTGAGATTATTAAAATTGATCTTTTTAAGAATGGCACATTAGTTCAGACTGCGGCTAACACAACAGTAAGAAAGTTTGGAAATCTTGAAAGAGAAACGACATATACTGTTATTGTAACATATGGATATGACCTTTGCGATGGCAACGGTGAAATATTTAAAAAAGCCACAGTTGATATAACAACTCTTGGTATGTTCGAATCATCAAAATACGACGTTCGCACAACGTGGTCGGGAAAAACACTTAACGTTGCAACAACAAGATGGTCATCCTCTGCCGGAGCGCCGTGGGGTGTAGTAGAGGCTTGCGTAGAGTACGGTAAGACATCCGGCTTCGGCACGATTATCGATACTGCTGTTCTTGATCGCAATGAGTTTATCGAAGTCACCTACGGCGTAACCATCAACTGGATGGACGTTTCTCGGTACGGTAATGCTGATGAACTTGAGGCTGCTATCCTTGCCGGTGAGACCTGGGATCTCTTTATGCCCCGTGCAAATAGAGCTCAGGAGCTTGTATTAGGCGGAAACCTGTATGATATGGCAGGCAGAGAATATATTAATTTCAACCAGCCTTATTACAATGCAAATTCAGTAAAAACCTACACAGCTAAGGGACATACCTTCTTTGTAACAGGAGATTTCTCTACAATTGATAAGGAAATTGCTTTCGTTCTTTGGTTCAACAAGGACCTTCTTGGAAATGCTCAGGCAACAGAGGAGCTTTATCAGAAGGTAAGGGATGGACAATGGACGTGGAATGATCTCATAGCTCTTGCAAATGGCGCATATTCTGACGATGGTGACGGTGTGCACGATGACGAAGATAGATACGGTTTATCCTTGTCAAATATCAACAATCTTTACTACTTCTTTGGATTATCCACAGCAGGCGTTAACCAGTCTACAGGAAACTGGGAGCTTACACTTGACAATCCTAAGATTAATGACGTAATCAGTGCTATTATTACAGCAAAAACAGCTAACTGGTGTCGCTCTGCATGGAGTGGATCCTGGGGCTCTAACGCTGCTGCAGCTTTTCATGATGGCAGACTGTTATTCTACAATGAGGTTGTTCAGCACTCATATAATACAGTACAGTTGAGTAGCGGTGTAGTACCCTTCCCGAAGCTTAATTCACAGCAGGAGAACTACTATATACCTTGTGGGATAAATCTGCCAGTTCTTATGTGTATTCCTAAGAACACACAGGATAGAGAAATGTCCGATTATTTCCTTGACGTGCTGGGCTGGACAGGTAGTGAGTACCTGATGAAGGGATATATAGATCAAAAGGCTGCTCTGGACCTTGACTCTGACGCTGAGGTTGAAATGCTGACGAAGTACATTTTCCCGAATATTGCATACGATGCAGGCGCTGCAGTAGGATGGAGTAGCTTAATGAACGACGTTTTGAGCAACGCTCACAACGGTAACGTTAATAACTTCAGACAAGCTTATGCTGACCAAGCTCCTCAAGCTCAGCGAACTATTGATGCGTGGAACTTGGCTTGGGGCTCTTATACGGATGCATGAAATAACTTAATAATAAAAAAAGAGATTTACGCGATTTTGCGTAAATCTCTTTTTGTTTATAAGAGTGAAAATTACATAGACGTATAAATATTTTCTGCGTAATATCCTATATATCCAAAGGCGGTTGAGCCCTTCGTTACACCGATGGCGTGGGATAAATCGTATACGGTTTTCAAATTAACACAGTCCTTAAACGCATCCTCGCCAACTATTGAAATGTTTTGCGATAGGTAGAACGTATTAAGATTATCACATCCCATAAAGGCTCTTTTACCAATGGCGTTTATTTTGTTTCCAAAGGGTCCGAAGCTTGTAAGACTGTCACAGTTCATAAACATTTCTTCCGGAATATGGGAAAGATTAACAAGAATACCGCTTACACTTTCAAGACTTGTGCAGTTTGCGAAAACGCCCTTTTCAATAATATATGCCGTGCTATTCAATATTATAACCCCTTTAAGGTTTTTACAATCGGAGAATGCATATTCATCTATTTTCATTAAGCTGTCGGGTAATACAATAAAATTCTCGTTGGTCGTTGTGGTTGGCGTACCAATGTTGTCGCATCCCATAAACGCCTTAATGCCTATCTCCTGCATAAGATTGCCAAAGATTACGTTTGAAAGGGAGGTGCAGTTCATAAACGTTTCAGCTTCTATCTTTTCGCAAAGGGAAATGTTTATTGATTCAAGAGAGGTACAGTTCTTAAATGCTCCCTCCTTAATAACGTAGGGAAAAAACGATACGGATGTAAGATTTGTACAGCCGGAAAACGCTTCCTTGCCTATGTCGGACAAAAATGCTGAATTAATGGATACTAATTCTTTGCAATCCTTAAATGCATAATCACCTATGGCTCTTACGGGATAACCGTTTATTTCAGAGGGAATATCAAGAATACCGTCCTTAAATTCATAGGTACCGGGACCTATGATCGTACATGTGCCGTAAACGTGGAATTGAACCTCAAGTCCCTTAGCTTCCTTTGGGAGAACGGTAGTTTCCATGGTAATTCCTCTTTTATTGACACACTTATTACACAACGTACATTTGTAGTGACCGGCAGTACCGTCGGATGTGTTGGTGGGGGCAACGGCATTTACCCATTCTCCAAGCTTATGGGGGCCATAATCAGCCGTTTTTGTTTCCTCACGGTCACAATCAACGCATTTTCTGACCACTTTGCCCCTTTTTATACACGTTCCGCTCTCTCCCGCCTCCCATTCGCCGAAGGTGTGGGATTTCTTTGGAAGCTGTTTTCTTCCTTCAAGGACCTTATTGCAAACAGAGCAGCATTTACCTGCGGTATAACCTACGGAGCTGCAGGTCGATTCAACTCTCGGAACAGAAATTTCAGTGTGCTCGGTAAGAGGAATTTCTTCCTTTTCCGCACGTCCGCAGCCCTCACAAAATCTTTCCTTTAATCCTGTTTCGATACAGGTAGCCTCTTTGGTCACGCTCCATTCGCCAAAGGAATGGGTATGCTCTCCGCAGCCCGTAAGAAGAGCTGCTATTAAAAGTAAAACAAATAACAACGATAACGTAATTATCCTCTTCATAAATACTCCTTAAACCGTTAAATGATAAAATCAACGTATTAAACGTATTGCATAAACCATTATACAGTAAGAATCTTTAAAAATCAAGTGATTTACAGATTTTATACAATCTGTTTTAATATGGCTTCGGTAATAATATTTGTTCCTTTCGAATAAAGATATAAAAAAAGAAAGGACATCTTATATGACAGATATCGAAAGAGGACTTACCGACGAAGAGGTAATAAAAAATCGAAAAAGCTTCGGTGAAAATAAAATGGAGAAGCCCCCGAAAAAGGGCTTTTTTAAAAGATATTTGGAAAATTTTTCTGACCCCATAATAAGAATCCTCATAGGGGCTTTGTTCGTAAATATAATATTTATGATACCGAATATAAACTGGTTTGAATGTGGCGGAATAGCAATATCTGTCCTTGTTTCTACCCTTGTTTCAACATATTCTGAGTACAGTAACGAAAACGCCTTTGAGAAATTAAGGGAACAGAGTGAAAGCGCATATTCTACCGTAAGACGTAACGGAGAGATCTTTGATATCCCATCGGAGGAGCTGGTGGTAGGCGACATATTGATTTTAAATTCGGGAACCAGGATACAGGCAGACACGGAAATATTGAGTGGAGAAATCAGCGTCGACGAATCTACGCTTACGGGGGAGAGTGCGGAAATAAGAAAAAACAAGGATAATAAAAATGCGCTGAAGGGATCTCTTGTATGCTCGGGAAGCTGTATTACAAGCGTTAAAGGAGTGGGAGAGAATACCTATTACGGAAGGACCGCCAAGGAGCTTGTAAGCGATACACGCCCCAGTCCTTTAAAGGCAAGGCTTACCGTTCTTGCAAAATCCATAAGTAAGCTCGGATATATAATTGCGGTTCTTATAGCCTTTGCCTATTTGTTCAACGTTTTTTTAATTGACAGCTCAATGGATATTTCCGTAGCTCTGTCAAAGATCAGGGATACGAAATTTTTAATATCAAAGCTTTTATCAGCCCTTACTCTTGCAATCTCGGTGGTAGTGGTTGCAGTACCGGAGGGACTGCCTATGATGATTACCGTTGTTTTGTCCTCCAATATGAAAAGGATGATGAGGGATAACGTAATAGTGAGAAAGCCTGTGGGTATTGAGACCTCGGGAAATATAAATCTCCTTTTTACGGATAAAACGGGAACTTTAACAGAGGGCGTGCTTAAGGCAAGATCGTTTTTTACACCGATAGGCGGGGAATATTCGTCGTCGGGTAGAATCGAAGAGGGAATTTTTAAAAAATACCTTACCCTGTGTGCATTATATTGCGGAGAAATAGAAATAAACGGACAGAAAAGATTTGCTCCGAATCCAACGGACAAGGCAATCTTAAATTTCTTTAAAAAGGATAACGAAAAATGCGAAATCCTTGGCAAATTACCTTTTGACAGCTCTAAAAAGTTCTGCGCAGCATCGGTAAAATACGGAAATAACGTAATTACTTTATTTAAGGGAGCGCCCGAAAAGCTTATAAACGGGTCGGGAAAAATTATGGACGTATACGGAAACACCGTACCGATTTTGGAAAAAGAACGGATTTTTAAAGTCTTAAGCTCCTTAACGTCAAAATCCTACCGTGTTGTAGCGCTCGCAATTAAGGAGGGAGAGGATACGGAGCTTTCATCACTTACTCTTCTTGGATTCATTACCCTTAAGGATAAGGTGAGATTTGAGGTGCCGAGAGCAATACGTGAGGTCACGGATGCGGGAGTCGGAGTAATTATGATAACGGGGGATAACAAGGATACCGCCGAAGCCATAGCGAGGGAATGCGGAATAATATCTCCCTATTCCAAAAGAAATCTTGTAATAACGGGTGAAGAGCTGTCACGTCTTGATGATATAGAGGTAGGAAATATAATTGATTCTGTTGCCGTTGTCGCAAGGGTTCTGCCAACCGATAAAAGCCGTCTTGTAAAAATAGCGCAGGAAAGGGGCTACGTTGTGGGAATGACAGGGGACGGAATAAACGACGCTTCATCCCTGAAGCTCGCAGACGTGGGATTCTCAATGGGCTCGGGGACAGACGTTGCCAAGGAAGCCTCGGATATTGTTATCGCAGATAATAATTTCAAATCCATATGTAAAGCGATTCTTTACGGACGGACTATATTTGAGGCTATAAGAAACTTTATCGTATTTCAGCTTACTATGAATCTTGCCGCTATGGGTATTTCTCTGATAGGACCGTTTATTGGAGTAGACAGTCCCGTAACGGTTTCGCAAATGCTTTGGATAAATATAATCATGGATACTCTCGGAGCTTTGGCATTTGCATCCGAGCCGCCTCTTTCGGAATATATGAAAAGCAAGCTGAAGAGCAGGGATGAAAACATTTTGAATAAAAAAAATGTTAAAAAAGATATTTTTAAACGGCTTTTACATTTTGGCGCTTTGCATATGGTTTATAAAAAGCGACGGCCTTTGTATGATATTTAACAGATGTGATGAGGGTTATGTTTTAAGCGGATTTTTCGCCATGATATGCTTTACCAGTATTTTTGTTTGCTTTATATCAAGAACAAACAGAATAAATCTCTTTGCAAACGTTTCAAAGAATAGGGCGTTTATTCCCATTATGCTTTTGATAGCTCTCGTACAGGTGGGATTCATATATCTCGGCGGAGAAGCGTTCCGTTCGGAGGCGTTAATGCTTGACGATTTACTTGCCGTAATATTGATATCCGCCAGTGTGTGCGTTTTTGATCTTATAAGAAAGCTTATATGTAAAAGAATATCCTTAAAAAAGAGAATAACAGCATATAAGAACGCTTGCTCTCATAACATATAATGAATGATATACGGAGGAAATATAAATGGTTGAAAATAAATATCTACCCGAGGGAGCCTTGTGCCAAACACCGGAGAACAGAGAATACATATCCTCATATCAAGGCTTGGAAAAGGCTATGAAAGAGGGTAAAATACTCGAGGGAGTGGTTAATTTATGCGATAGCGATACATACACTCTCCACCTTGATCTTGGGGGAATAGACGGAATAATACGTCGTGAGGATTGTATTTACCGAGAAAAGGCAAAGGATATTGCTATTATAACGAGGGTAGGAAAGCCCGTGTGCTTTAAGGTTATGGAGCTGACAGTAGTGAACGGCAGGCAGACAGCGGTGCTTTCAAGAAGCGAAGCGCAAAAGGAATGTGCGGAAAGGTATTTGTCAACTCTTCGAGCAGGGGATATTATTCCCGCCAAAATAACCCATTTTGAAAGCTTTGGAGCTTTTATGGATATAGGCTGCGGAGTTATTGCCTTAATGACGGTTGACTGTGTTTCCGTGTCAAGAATTTCAAATCCGTCGGAGCGGTTTTCTCTTCGTGAGGAGCTTTTTGTTGTTGTTAAAACAGTTGATAGGGAGTCGAAGCGCATATACGTTTCAACAAAGGAGCTTTTTGGTACGTGGGAGGAAAATGCGCAGATGTTTTCTGCGGGACAGACTGTTTCCGGAGTGGTGCGAAGTGTAGAGGATTACGGAATATTCGTCGAGCTTTCGCCTAATCTTGCCGGACTTGCGGAATACCGTGAGGGAGTATATGAGGGACAATGCTGCGCAGTTTACATAAAAAGCATTATTCCCGAAAAAATGAAGGTTAAGCTTGTTATCATAGATGCCTATGATTTCGCTCCCGATTTAAAAAGCTCTCCTTATTTTACGGACGTTGGCAACGTGACCCATATTGACTACTGGAAATATTCTCCCGATAACTGTAAAAAGCTTGTTGAAACGGTTTTTGAGCACGGATAAAACAGTAAATTATATCAAAGACAAAGAAAAGAGGCTGATTTTGAATCAGCCTCTTTTAATTATTTTTCATTAACGGTTTTAAATTCAAACCAGAAGGTGCTGCCTTTATCAAGCTCACTTGAAACTCCAAAGCTGCAATCGTGAATCGTAAGAATGCTCTTAACTATGGAAAGACCGATTCCCGTTCCTACCTTTGCGCGGGCGTGTACCTTATCAACCTTGTAGTAGCGATCCCATATGAGATGCAATTCATCCTGCGCAATACCGCATCCTGTGTCGATAATTTGTATTTTTACATATCCGTCCTTGACGATTTGGCGTACAGTTACGGTTTTGTCGTCGCCTGTGTAATTTATTGCGTTGTTTACAAGATTGTATATTACCTGCAAAATTCTGATCTCGTCTGCAAAAATGTATGCTTCTTCATCGTAGAGGAATGAAATATTATATCCTTCATGGGATATAAGATGCTCATATCTCGTTACTGCGGACTTAACCGTTTCGGTAAGGTTTATAACTCTGCAATTGAGAACTTGAACTCCCGTCTGGAATTTCGAAAGGTCGAGAAGGTCGTTTACAAGGGAAGAAAGTCTTGCGGCTTCATCAATTATGACCTGCATATTTTCGGGTGTGTTTTCTCCGGGAATATCCCTCATAACCTCACTGTATCCCGAAATCATGGTAAGAGGAGTACGCAGATCGTGAGAAATATTTGCAATAAGCTCCTTTTGCATTTTATCAACTCTTTTAAGATCCTCAGACATGCTGTTAAGGGTCTTTGCAAGCTCTACCGTTTCCTCCGTACCCGTCTCCTCAAAGGTTACGGGCTCACCCATTACAAGTCTTTTAACGTCCTTGCTCATATTGGTTATGGGGGATGCTATTCTCTTCGACAGAATAACGGAGATAAGTCCGGTTACCGCTATCATAAGGAAAGAAATAGAAACAAGCTGAATTCGAAGCGTTCTTATCGTAGCCATAACGGGCTCAACCGAGGAATTAAGCACATAAAGATAGGTATCTCCGTTTTCAAGCTCCGTTACGTTTACGGTAATTACACAGTCGGAGTGAACCTCAAGCTCATCCTTAGTGAAGGAATCGGAGCTGTAGTAGGAGTCGTTAAACTCGTCGCTTGAAATTATTTTGGTGACGGAGCCTCCGTTTCTGACGGATTCCGTATGCCAATGCTTTATGATATCCTCTGCGGTCATTTTATGAATGATACAGTCGTGAAGCGAATGACTGTTGTAGATAATATCGTTGCTTTTGGATAGGTTTAAGACGGTTATACAGGTTTCATGCTCCTCTGAAATACTGTCGAGAACTTGCGCCAAATTATCGTCGTTAAGGCAATTATTGACCTTTTTTACCATCTTTTCCATATCGTCAATTTTAACGTATCTGTACATTGACGTAAGGAAAACGGTTTGTGTAACCCATATAATAAGCAGCATTACGCATACCACTATAAGCATTGACATAAAGATTCTTGAACGAATGCTTGGAGTCTTTATATCTCTTTTATTTTTCATATTTGTCCTCGAAGCGGTATCCGACGCCTATTATGGTTACAATAAGGTCATTGTAAGCGCCGAGGCTCTTACGAAGAATTTTAATGTGAGTATCAAGGGTTCTGTCATCACCGAAGAAATCGTAGCCCCATACGTCCGAAAGAAGCTTATCTCTTGAAAGAGCAATGTTCTTATTCTTGATCATATAGAAGAACAGGTCGTACTCCTTAGGAGACATCTCGATCCTTTCACCGTCACGGTATACGATGCGGGCGGTAAAATCAACCACGATGCCGCCTCCCGCAAGGCTGACTACCTCGTTTTTCGATTCTTCCTTAGTCTGAGTCTTTGATCGCTTCATTATAGCTTCAATTCGAAGCATAAGCTCTTTAGGAGAAAAGGGCTTTACCACGTAATCGTCAATACCGATTTCAAATCCGTTTATTTTGTCATATTCCTCTCCTCTTGCGGAAAGCATAATGATGGGAACGCCGGATATTTTTCTTATTTCACGGCAAGCGGAGAAGCCGTCAAGCTCAGGCATCATAATATCCATAATGATTATATCTGCGCCATCGCTTTTAAATTTTGATATGGCGTCCATACCGTCAACAGCCTCAATAACGGAGTGACCCTCAAATTCCGCATATTTACGGATAAGACTTCTTATCATTGTTTCATCGTCAACTATAAGTATTTTATACATTGTCATCACCTCATAGAAATAATATCATAAATCGACTCATAATGTCAATCATATATCCAAAATGCAGCACAGTAATAGGTGCTGCATTTTGGAAAAATTAAGGAGATTATGAAGATTTCTTCTCGAAAACTGTAATGTTAACGTTCATTTCCGTTCCGTTACGGTTTATTTTCAATGAAATAGTATCACCGACAGCGGATTCCTGAACTATTTTAGTGAAATCATTGAGATTTCTTAAGGGAGCGCGGTTTGCTTCAAGAATTATATCGTGCTGTTGAAGAACGCCCTCGTTATGGTTGGGAGTAAGGGAGTGAACGCGTATTTTTGAATAATTGTCCATATAAAGAGCTATTCCGACAAAGGGTCTGCCCTTAACGTATCCGTGCTCAATAAGATCGGTAACGATTTTTTTAGCATCATTTGAAGGAATGGCAAAGCCTAAGCCCTCAATTCCCGTACCCGAGGATTTAGCGTTTACAACACCGATAAGCTCCCCGCGGAGATTAAATAATCCGCCGCCCGAGTTACCGGGATTTATAGCCGCATTTGTCTGAAGCAGATTCATCATATTGCCTTCAACGTTTATTTCACGGTCAAGGGCGCTTATTATTCCGTTTGTGACCGTTCCGCCAAGCTCTCCTAAGGGATTGCCGATAGCAACCACGTCCTGACCGAGAATGAGCGTATCGGAGTTACCGAATACGGCGCATTGCAATACATCGTCGGTCTCTACCATAAGCACGGCAATATCGCCCTGTATATCGTATCCTACCACGTTTTTAACGGGATAGTCCTTGCCGTTGCTTGTAGTAACCGTTATACCTGAGCTGCTTACGATTGAGCCGTTGTTTGTCTGTATAACGTGTGCGTTGGTTACTATATAGTAGCCCCTTTTAACGCCGTCAAGCTTATATTCACCTATAATAACTCCGCTTCCGGCGCCGCCTGTAATATAATTATAGTAGGACTGCACCACGTATTCAGTAGTGATTTCCACTACTGTGGGGGATGCGTAGGAGGCAGTTTGAGCAATTGTTAGAAATCCGCCGTTTTGAAGCTGATCGGGGGTGAAGATATTGCCTGTGTTCTGAATGGTCGGTGCCTCGTAAAGATAGCTGTAGACAGTACCGTGTTCGTTTAAGGGCTCGCCGTCAGGCGCAAATGCAACTCCGATAAGCACACCGAAAAAGCCTGACATCAATATTGAAAATACGCAGATGAGGGTTATTATCGCAATCTTTGCACCGCTTTTCTTTGGTGGCGGACCCTGATGAAAATTATTGCCGTTATCTGAAAAATTAGTATAAATATAATCGGACATATTGAAAACCTCTTCAGTCTGATTTTTTATTTTTGAGCTTATTATGCTCCATATTACGCTTTTATTGTACATTATCTTTGTGATACTTTTATGACGGATGCAAAAAAATATTTTGAAAAAGCAGTATCATATTAAGAAATTTTGTCAGCCAATCTGTGAAAAGCATCTTTTATCCAGTTTTTATAAAAAAACTTACAAAGTCATTACATTTTTGTGATATGATATAAAATAGAAAAATATAAGGAGAAACGAAATGGCGAATATTCTTATAGTTGAGGATGAATTTAATATCAACAGTCTGATATCCAAGAGCCTTTCATTAACCGGTCATAAATGTAAAAGCGCTTATGACGGTATTGAAGCCTTGAAAATTGTAAGGGAGGGTTCGTTTGATCTTGTTATACTTGACGTAATGCTTCCCGGACTTACGGGATTTGAGCTTATAGAGCATATAAAAGATATTCCCGTCATATTCGTAACTGCCAAGGCGGGACTTGGGGATAAGCTGAAGGGACTCGGACTCGGAGCCGATGATTATATAGTAAAGCCCTTTGAAATACAGGAGCTGCTTGCGAGGGTGACTGCGGTTTTACGTCGGGTAAAAAGAGAAAACAATACGTTTTCCTTTGATAATATATCCGTGGATTTTGATAAAAGGTGTGTGTATCGTGACGATTCCGAGGTTAAGCTTACGCCAAAGGAGTACGATCTTTTGGAAACCTTGATCCTCAACAGAAATATTGCTCTTACAAGAGACAGGCTGCTTTCCCTTGTGTGGGATATGGATTATGAGGGAGATACGAGAACGGTCGATATTCATATACAGCAGCTAAGAAAAAAGCTTGGAATTAAAAACAGAATTATTTCATTATACAAAATAGGATACAGATTTGAAATATGAAAATGAAGTTTTTTGAAAAAACGTATCTGATTACCTTAATACTCTTTCTTCTGTTTCTTGATGTAAGCGTTATATTTCTTTGTATATTTACATTTAAGAGTAATATAAGAGCAACTGAGAAAATATGTGCGTCTGAGAGCTTTGCGATAGTAGAATCATACGGAAACGATACGGAAAATTTAAACCATGAGAGCGCTTATATAATACAGCTGAGCTATTGTAATTTTTACGATGACAGAAGCATATTTCTGAGATTTGAGGAATACGGAGTAGAGAGCTTTTCAACAGTTCCCAACGGATTAATAATTCCGGAGGAAGGGCATATGGCATCCGATAAACAGGATGGCAAATATTACATTGCGGTAACCGAGGTTACAAGCGACGGAAGATTTAATATAACCTACGTTAAGGATATTACCGATACTTATAAAGAATTTGAGGCTATAGCGGTTTGGACGATTGCGGCGTCTGCTATGGTTTCGGTTTGTCTTGCCGTTGTGCTGTATATTGTTTTGCAAAAAATATATTCGCCCCTCACGAGGCTTCGCAGCGTCACGGAGCAGATGAGCAACGGAAATCTCAATGCAAGAGCAGATGAAAGCGGAAACGATGAGCTATCTTGCCTTGCGAGGGATTTTAACGGAATGGCATTTAAGGTAAGTGAGCAAATAGATGAGTTAAAATCCGTTGCGGAGCAAAAGCAGAGAATGCTTGATGACCTTGCCCATGAAATGAGGACTCCTCTTACGGTGATTCACGGATATGCTGAATATATTGAAAGCGCTAATATTTCTCAGGATGAACAGTTGGATGCGTTAAAATATATTAAAAATGAGGCAATGAGATTGAAAAGCGTCAGCGAAATATTGCTTGACAGCGCATTTATAAGGGAAGGCAAGATTATTAAAGAAAAGGTTCAGGTCAACGAGCTTCTTAAAGCTACAAAGGAAAGATTTAAGCTGAGAGCGAAGGATAAGTCCGTTGAAATATATATAAAGGGTCCTTCGGATGAGTACATTTATTGTGATTTAACACTTGTGGAAATCGTTTTATCAAATCTAACGGAAAATGCTATAAATGCATGTAAAAATAACGGCAGAGTTGATATAGGATGTCTTTCCGACAGCGAATATATAACCGTTTACGTAAAGGACAACGGAATAGGAATGACGCCCGAGCAGCTAAAACACATAAAAGAACCCTTTTTCAGAGTGGATAAATCAAGAAGCAGACAAAGGGGAGGAACGGGACTTGGGCTTGCTCTTTGTGAGGTAATTGCGATAGCTCACGGCGCTGTACTTGATTTTGAATCAACAAACGGTAAGGGAACGATTGCGTATATTAAATTTAATAAATCTTACAACTCCATTACAAATCAATGATTTATTTATTACATTTTTTCTGTAAAATAAGGTTACAACAGAAGGAAAGGAGAAGCATGGCTGAAAATAGAAAAACGCTTATAAAAGCGGCAATTTCATTGATTATCTCTATATGCATTATATCAGCTTGCGTATTATCCGTATTCGGTTATATGCCGAAGGAAAAAAAGCTGGAAATAAATTATTCTCTTCCTTTGGATTTTGATTCGGACAGTGACATTGTGTCATATGACAGACATCAAAAGAAATTCGGAATTTATACCCATAGAAGCAAAACAGACGATAATGATATGGTCGTTCTGTTTTCCGCATCTCAAGTAAATGAAATAAACAGTCAAAGGGAAAACGGCGAATGGTTGTATCTTACCGATTCCGAGATGTTTTATCTCATCAGCGACACTGTTAGTCTTTTTAAACAATACGATAAGGTATGTATTTACGACTTGAAGGGTGTGCTGCATGTTTACGATACAAATGTTTACCTTAAAAAGCTGGTATGCGAGGCGATAGCTATTCGTATTGAGGTCTTGTGTTCAGGTCTTTACAAAGCAAACGAGCAGGGAGAAACCGTTTATTTCTTTATGAATGAGCAAACGGGAAAAATCAGCGATACCGTTCTTAAGGACAGATATGGACGTGTGAATAGATTTTATTTCGAAGGAAACAGCTTGGGAGAAAATACGTATAAGATCATTCAAGAAAACTTGAAACGATCCCGAGGAAGCGCATTTATTATAAAATACAACGCTGTATACTATATAGATGAGCTTTCACGAGCTGAGCAAACGGATATTATACTTGCTTATTGACAGGCTAATGATATTTGAAACCGAGGGAGATATTCTGCTTAAATGCAGACGGTGAATTTCGCGCCCTCGGCTTTCTTTTTCGGTTGATGTCAGCTCCTTTTACTGAAAAGAGTAAGGGAGAAGAGAAATGAGAAAATTTTTTTTGACGGTTGTTACAGTTGCGCTTTGTCTTTTTGTGATGCTTCTTTCCGCTTGCAATGACGGGGATGAGGATACAACTACTCAGACAAAAGCTCCTGCACAGCTTACTTTTGCGCTTAATGAAAGCGGCGAATCTTACAGTGTTGCGGGAATCGGAACGTATGAAGAAAAAGAAATCGTGGTTCCTGCGGAATACAATTCCTTACCCGTTACGGCAATAGGGGACGGTGCGTTTAGCAAAAATACAGAAATAACAAAAATTGTCTTGCCTGAGGGAATAACCTATATAGGAGACAGCGCTTTTGAGGACTGTACGTCTCTTTCTAAAATCACTTTATCCAAGAATATAATTGTAATAGGGGAAAAAGCCTTTTCGGGATGTATAGCTCTTTACGAAATTTCGTTGCCAAATAGCGTAACGGATATCGGAAACAGCGCATTTATGGGATGCGTTTCCTTGAACAGCGTTTCCTTAAGCTACGGACTTGAATCAATAGGAGATTACGCATTCTCAAGCTGCAAATCCCTTTTTAACATTGACATTCCCGACAGCGTAACCGAGCTGGGAGCATACGTCTTCAGCGGAAGCGGAGTAATCAAAGAGGAAGATGGGCTACAATACGTAGATAACTGGGTGGTAGGCTATACCTTTAAAGATAAAGGTGCAGAGGCTGTCATAAAGAACGGAACCGTTGGTATTGCCGCATCAGCGTTTAAGGATTCGACCATCAGTAAAATCACTATTCCGTCAAGCCTGAGATATTCCTGCGCCTTCGCTTTTGAAAATTGCAGGTGGCTGAGCTTTATTTATGCAAGCGACCTTGCTTCATGGTGCAATATTGAATTTGCAGATTCACTTTCCACACCATTGCTTAACAGTAACGGATTGCATATAAACGGAGAAGCGCTTTCGGCAGCATCCGTTCTTAATATACCGGAGGGAATTACAAAGATAAATAAATACGCCTTTTACGGTCAGTCGATAAATAATGTTAACATTCCCGATGGGGTTACGTCGATAGGTAAGGGTGCATTCGAAAAATGCTACAATCTTTCAACGGTAACGCTGCCCGATAGCTTAGTAGAGATCGGCCCGTCGGCTTTCAGCTACTGTCCCCTTTATAAAATAGATATTCCGTCAAGCGTTACGTTTATAGGAAACGGCGCATTTCAGCACTGTCAATACCTCGGCGGCGAATTTGAAATAATAATTCCGTCGGGAGTCACGGTAATAGAGAATAATCTGTTTTCATTCTGTACGAAGCTTGAGAAAGTAAGGCTTCACGACGGTATAACGTCAATAGGAATATCTGCGTTTTCGAATTGTATATCGCTTGAGACCCTATCCTTACCGAGCGGTTTGACAAATCTCGGAGCATTGGCGTTTTCCGACTGTACGTCTCTTTCGGAAATCACTCTGCCCGACAGTATTAAGGAAATAGGAGTTGGAGTATTTAAAAATTGCAGCTCTCTTAAGGAGATCGCCGTTCCAAAGGCAGCGTTATCCATAGGCAACTCAGCCTTCAGCGGCTGTACTTCTCTTGAAAGCATAAAGCTGTCGGATAGCGTAACATCCATAGGAGATCTTGCGTTTAATAACTGCGCATCCTTGAAGCAGCTTTATATCACGGATAAGGTTAAGTCTATAGGAGAAAACGCCTTTTTAGGATGTAAATCCATTGAAAAAATAGACGTATCCGAATCAAATCAAAGCTTTAAATCCTTGGATGGGGATCTTTATACCAAGGACGGTAAGGGACTAATAAGATATACAGCGGGTAATACACCTATTGCATTCACCGTTCCCGATGGAGTTACCGATATAGGGAAGGGAGCGTTCAGCGACTGTAAATATATAACGAAAATAACTCTTCCCGACACCTTAACAACCATTTGGGATTCTGCATTCAGCGGTTGCTCGTATCTTAACAGTATAAATATTCCCGACGGGGTGATCCTTATTTCCTCATCAGCGTTCAAGGATTGCGTTTCTCTTACGGAAATAATTATACCGAAAGGAATGAAGAGCGTAGGCGCTGATGCGTTTTCGGGATGTAATAAGCTTGTACAGGTATATAATTTGTCAAAATTGAAAATAAATTTTCACTTCAGTCAAAGCAAGGTTATTCACACGTCCTTAGAGGGGGGCAGCATACTTGATATAAAGGGTGATTACGTATTTATGGTATGGCAGGAAAAGAACTATCTTGTTGGCTATACCGGTACAGAAACAGAGATCACCTTACCTTCAGATTATAACGGTGAGAATTACGAAATATACAGCTATGCCTTTGCGGGACACGCTGATCTGAAATCCGTAACAATACCCGAAGGAGCTATAGCAATAGGGGATTATGCTTTCAAGGACTGCATAGCTCTTGAAGGCGTATATCTTTCAAACGGACTTGAAGCAATAGGATTGGGAGCATTCAGAGGGTGCTCG
>JAFVYY010000045.1 GCA_017508405.1 Clostridia bacterium | reverse complement strand
GACGTTCCCGCAGGTGACATCGGTGTTGGCGCAAGAGAGATTGGTTATCTCTTCGGTCAGTATAAGAGACTCAGAAATGAATTTACAGGCGTTTTGACAGGTAAGGGTATTCCTTACGGCGGATCTCTCATCCGTCCCGAAGCAACAGGCTTTGGCGCAGTTTATTACACAGTAGAAATGCTTAAGTACTTTGGCGATGATATCAAGGGTAAGACATTTGCTATCTCCGGCTTCGGTAACGTTGCTTGGGGTACTGTAAAGAAGGTAAACGAGCTTGGCGGTAAGGTTGTTACAATCTCCGGTCCCGACGGTTACGTTTACGATCCCGATGGAATCAGCACAGAGGAAAAGGTTAACTATATGCTTGAAATGCGTGCATCCTGCCGTAACAGAGTTCAGGATTACGCAGATAAGTTCGGCGTTGAGTTCTTCCCCGGTCAGAAGCCTTGGGGCGTAAAGGCAGATATCATTATGCCTTGCGCTACTCAGAATGAGGTTGGAATGGCTGAGGCTGAGAAAATCGTTGCTAACGGTATCAAGTACTACGTTGAGGTTTCCAATATGCCTACAACAAACGAGGCTATTGCATTCCTTAAGGCTAACGGCGTTATCGTAGCTCCCTCTAAGGCAGTTAACGCAGGCGGCGTTGCAGTTTCCGGTCTCGAAATGTCACAGAACTCCATGCGTTACAGCTGGACAGCAGAAGAGGTTGATGCTAAGCTTAAGACAATTATGGCTAACATCTTCGCTAACTCCATTAAGGCTGCTCACGATTATAACCTTGGCGACGACCTTGTTGCAGGCGCTAATATCGCAGGCTTTATCAAGGTTGCAGAGGCTATGAAGGCTCAGGGCGTTTGCTAATTAAAGAATTAAATCCCCGATCACTCGGGGATTTTTCTTTTAATTGACATCAGTGTAATTGTATGCTAAAATATATTTGGCAAATTACCCGAAAAATAAGGAGAAATATATGAAAACCAAAATCGCCGTAGCAAAGCCCTTTGAAGGCTCACCTAAAATAAATATTCCGTCAATAATAGGCGCATCAAAGGGGAAGCCGATCCTTATAAGAATTCCCGTAACGGGCAAAAGACCTATCGAATATTCGGCGGAAGATCTTCCAAGCGGTCTTATACTTAAAGATAATATCATTGAGGGCTCGGTTTCGGAAAACGGTAATTATATATTAACGATAAAAGCAAAAAATTCTCTTGGTGAATTCAGAAAAAATATCACGCTTGAAATTAAGGATCATAACGTGCTTGTAACTCCGTTGCTTGGCTTTACAACGTGGAATGCCTTTGCTCAGCATATAACACAAAAGGATGTTGAGAACATTGCGTCTCGTCTTGTGGAGCTTGGTATTACGGAATACGGATATTCGTATGTTAACACAGACTCCGGGTGGCAGGGTGAATACGGCGGAGAATTCGATGCCGTTATGCCTAACAGTAAATTTCCCGATATGAAATCTATGACCGATAAAATCCATTCCTACGGACTAAAATGCGGCATTTATTCGACACCTATGCTGACGGCTTGGGGATGCCCTGACGATATGGAATCAATTCCCGGATGTACTCAAGGCGAGAGAGATCCTCGCTTTACGGAAATAAACGGCGGAATTGGTGTTATACACAAGGAAGGCAATAACGCAAGGCAGTGGGAAAAATGGGGCTTTGATTATTTGAAATATGACTGGGCGCCAACGGATACTGTAAACGCAGACATTATGCGTAAGGAACTTGATAAGCTTGATAGAGATTTCGGATACTGCTTAACAGTAAAGGCTTTGAAGGATTTTGCCCATTATTACGCAAAATACTGTAATTCATACAGATCAAATTCTGATACGTATGCTAATTGGCAGAATTTGAAGGAGGTTTACGAATCTTATTTTGAATTCAAGGATTATGTTTGTAAGGGACATTATTTTGATCTTGATATGCTTGATTTCGGTACCTGCAGACTGCACACGCTTTGGAACTCGCTGACAGATGATGAAAAGATAATGCAGTATTCAATACGTGCCTTTTTGTCTTCACCGATTCAAATCAGCAGCACTCTTGAAGAAGCCTCTGATTTCGAACTTTCCGTATATTGCAATGAGGAAATTATAGCTATAAATCAGGATTGCGCCTTCAATACTCCGCTTCATCTTACGAGAATCAAGGAAAATGAGAGATATTTAGATATATTTGAAAAGGAATTGGAGGATGGCTCATATACATATGCGTTCTTTAACCTCGGCGAAGCTTCAGAGCTTGTAAATATTAGCCTTGATGTGAATATTACTGTAAGAGATTTGTGGGCAAAGGAGGATATTGTAAATAAAGGAGCTATCGATCTTGAAATTGAGCCTCACACCGTAAGAATAATAAAAACGAGCCATAAAATTTCGTACAATGTTAAGTAATTACATAAAAAGATGAAGACAGGGAACGATGAAGTGAGCTCCATTTGGTTCACAAAAATGGTAAAGAAATTCAAATAAAAAGGGCGAGGGCGGAGAAATCTGCTCTCGTTTTTGTATAGTTGACAATATGGAAAAAATAGTGTAAAATAAATACACAGGTAACCCGACAACGTACTTATCAATACTAAATGGAGACAAGGAACCGTCCCCTGTCTCCTATATCAGTATAT
>JAFVYY010000044.1 GCA_017508405.1 Clostridia bacterium | reverse complement strand
TCCATCACCCTTTTTAATAGCGATCTTTGCAAGCTCAAACACATCATCCTCATCCATATAAGGTAAAAAGCAGGTTACCCCATCGTCCCTTTCAATAGCTATTTTCGCAAGCTCGAATACGTCATCCTCGTCCATATAAGATAAAAAGCATGTTATTCCATCACCCTTTTTAATAGCGATCTTTGCAAGCTCAAACACATCATCCTCATCCATATAAGGTAAAAAGCAGGTTACCCCATCGTCCCTTTCAATAGCTATCTTCGCAAGCTCAAATGCTCCGTTTTCATCAATGTAAGGTAAAAAATCTTCTACTATTTCTCCTTTTGAAATAGCCAGCCTTGCAATCTCTAAGGCGTTATTCTTTGCATCCTCGGGCTTAATTAAAGGAGTTACCTCAGCAAGCTCATCCCTAGAAATTTCATCCTTCCCTATCATTTCAACAAGATTTCCCTCAGTTGCGGCTTCAACAGCCTTTGATTTTCCGCAGAGTATCTCATCAATGCTTACTCCAAAAAGCTCGGATAGCTCCGGCAATTTTGATATATCGGGCATAGAATTTCCTCTTTCCCAATTGGAAACCGCCTGAAAGCTTATTCCCATAGCATCCGCAAGCTCCATTTGCGTAATATTTTTCTTTTTACGAAGCTCGGCAATTCTTTTTCCTATTTTTATCGTATCAAACATATTTTTTCTTCCCTTCTGCATTTATTTTGCAACATTATTTTATCAAAGCAAAGCCGCAAAATACAGCAAGAGCTGCTTGAATTTCAAAAAATGTCAAACTCAAGCAGCTCTTGAAATTACATTTTACGAAGCGCATCCGCCACTCTCTTCGAAAGCTCAAGCTTTGTCGGTGGGTGGATATTGTCGCTTTCGCAAATATCACGGCAAACCACTGTTTTTACATAAGGAAGCATTTTTTCAACTCTTAGCTGAGCCTCCTGTACAAGATGCCATCCCTCATCGTTTCTTTCATCGTAATCGGCAATCTGAATTACGATAAATGGAAGATCTTCGTCTAAAAGATCGCTTCTCCATACCTTTATAAGCTCGCAAAGCTCAATATCGTAAACCTTGCCCTCGGAAATTGAAGAATCACTCTCACCCTGATACCATACCACGCCGTTTACGGAAAAGGGAGCGATATTTTTAAAGGTGAAATCATAAAGCTGGGAATCAAGATTCCACTTGCCGAACCACGCATCAACGTGATCCTTGTGTCTGTCGCCTATGGGAATATTTATCCCCGCTCGCTCAAAGGTTCCCTTGGGTACCCAGCTTTCAATTACGGAAGCACCCTGAAAGCAGGAGATTGCGCCTACCTTAATTCCTTTTTCTGCAAGAAGTGTTGCTACGTGATACTGGATAGCAGGCCAATAGCCTACGGTTTCTCTTTCGGCTGCGACCCAACCGTGAGAGGGTAAAAAATATTCTCCCTCCTCCATACGCAATGTGTTAAACAGACGGATATTGTTATTTGATACCCACTTTTCCTCGGGATAGGAGCTTTCTCGAATCTCAAACTGCATATTGGACTGACCTGCGAAAATATACACCTCTCCAACATAAACATCGGAAAGAACGGTCTTTTCACCGTTTAATATTATTTCCATTTCGTAGGGTCCGCCGTATTCCATGGGAGGTAAGGATACGCACCACGTTTCAGATGTGAAATCGGCGGTTTTTTCTATTCCGTTGAATTTAATATTTACTGTACCGCTTCCCTCTCCGAAAACTCTTATTTCACGGCTTGCGGGAAGCACCATATGAGACGTGAACAGTTGATTTAATTTCATCTTTATTCCCTGTTTGATTACTTTGATTTTTTCACCTTAGCAAGACAAAGACCGCTTCTCTGGGGAAGGTAGATTGGAAGCTTCCACTTGCCGTTATCGTGCTTTTCCGCCTTGTAGATATATTCCTTTGAGATTCTGTCGTAGCCGTCAAAACGCTTTTCGTCGGTGGAAAGCACTACTCTGTAATCTCCCCTTGAGGGTACCTCGACGTAATAGCATTCATAGCTATTTACAGGACTAAAATTAACTGCAAAGGTAAGACCGTTTCTTTCGTAAACGAGAACCTGCTTATATTCGTCGATGAACACGCATTTTGACTCTTTTTTGAATATTTTGTTATCCGCTATGAAATGTATCATCTCTTTGTCGAAATTATTAAGAAATTCATAGCGTAAATTGGTATCGTCCGTAAGATGCCATTGGCGGCGGCAATAAAAATAGCTCCAACCATTACCCTCTCTCGGGAAGTCAATCGATTCCGGATGTCCGAATTCATTACCCATAAAGTTGAGATATCCCTCTCCGCCAAGAGTCATAGTCACCATTCTTATAAGCTTATGAAGAGCCATTCCGCGGTCAATTACGGGACTATTCATAAAGCGTGACATATGGGTATACATATAGCTGTCGCACAGACGGAACATTACGGTTTTATCGCCAACCAACGCCTGATCGTGGGATTCCACGTAGCCGATATATTTTTCCATAGGACGGCGGCTTGTAAGCTCGTGCCAGATGTGGTACATATTCCAGCTTTCATCACTCTGCTCCTTAAGGAGCTTTATCCACATATCGGGAAGTCCCATAGCAAGACGGTAATCAAAGCCGATTCCTCCGTCCTCAATAGGCAGACACATTCCCGGCATTGCGGACATATCCTCCGCTATTGCTATTGCGTTGGGATTTACTTCCTTTATAAGCGCAGTGGCAAGCTGAAGATAGGTTATTGCCTCCGTATCCGTATTCATAGAGAAATACTTCGAATAATCGGTAAAGGCGGTGCCAAGACCGTGATCGTGATAAATCATAGAGGTTACTCCGTCAAAGCGGAAGCCATCGAAATGATACTCATCCATCCAGAATTTAAGATTGGATAAAAGGAAATGGATAACCTCGTTTTTATTATAGTTAAAGAGCTTTGTTCCCCAGGTGGGATGGTCACCCCTTGCTCCCTCGTGGAAGAACTGATATACCGTGCCGTCAAACTCGTTGATTCCCTCTGTTGTATTTTTAATAGCGTGGGAGTGTACCACGTCGAGAAGAACGGCTATACCCATTTCGTGTGCCTTGTCGATAAGGGCTTTAAGCTGATTAGGAGTACCGTACTTAGAGGATGCGGCAAAGAATGAAGAAACCTGATATCCGAATGAGCCGTAATAAGGATGCTCCATTATCGCCATTATCTGAATTGCGTTGTATCCGAGATCCTTTATTCTCGGAAGAATATTGTCACGGAATTCAAGATAGGTACCGATACCCTCCTTTTCCTGAGCCATACCGATATGACATTCATATATGCAGAGCTCCTTTTTGGGAGTGAATTTCTTTTTCTTCCATTGATACTGAGGCTCATCGGAAATAACACCACACCATGTAAAATTATCCGGATCCTGCATAACACGGCGAATATACAGGGGGATTCTTTCCATCATCTTTTCGCCGTTGCGTATTATAGTCTTTACGTAGCAGCCGTCATAAAAAGCGTTGTCACCGGGCAAGAAAATTTCAAAAACGCCGTTTCCCAAGGGAGTAAGCTTATGCTGATAACGGTTCCAGCCGTTCATATCTCCCATTATGAAAACCTCGTCTGCGGCAGGCGCCCATTCTCTGTAATACCAGCCGCCGTTTCCTCTGTGGAAGCCAAAATATTCATGCCCATTGGCAAAGTCACGTAGACTGCCATTATCGCCTACAAGCTCTCGCCTTTTATTTTCATAATTCACCATGCGCTGATTTATATCGCTCTCATAGGGTAAAAGCGCGGGGTCGTATTCAAATATTCTGTATTTCATACTTGCCTCCCAAGAGTTCTTTATAAAATAATTATACCACACTATAATATTTCAGTCAATTATTTTTTGTCAAATACAAAAAATCTCGGACAAGTCCGAGATTTTTTACACTTATTACTGCTTCTTAAACGTAAGCATATTCCAGGAGTGCTTTTTAAGAATTACTGAGGATGTGTCGTTTATTTCGCGGGATACGGGGTAAACACGCTGGTTGTCCTTATCGTTTTCAACCTTTATATCATCGTGATATACCTCTGTGTGGTCAACGAGCTTATAGTCCTCGTAGCCCTCAAGAGAAAGGGTGAGCTCCATATCGCTGTCAAGTGAACGGTTTACCGCAAATACGGTAAGCTCGCCCTCCTTACTGTCAACTGCCGACGTATAGAGATAAGGAATGCTGTCGCCCTTTGTGGTCTTATAGGTATCGCATTCAACCTTTGATACAAGTGTTTCTCCCCTGCCCTTTAATGATGCGTACATATAAGGATAGAAGATAGTCTGCATCCAGGCGCCTCCTCCGTTTTCCGTCATAATGGGAGCTATAACGTTTACAAGCTGAGCAATACAAGCTATTTTTACTCTGTCGCAATTATTCTGTAAGCTCATAAGCATACAACCTACAAGGAGCGCATCCTCAAGGTTGTATTTTTCCTCAAGAAGATGGGGAGCTACCTGCCATCTTTCCGCAGTCTTTTCCTCATCCTTTGTTCTGTACCATACGTTCCACTCGTCAAAGGACAGATTTATCTGCTTTGTGCCGTTCTTCTTTTTCTGCACCTCGTCGCAAATATTCGCTACCGTTCTTATAAATTTATCCATATTTTCCGCATTTGCAAGAAAATCGGGAGTGTTATTTTCCTTATTTCCGTAGTAACAGTGAAGAGATACGTAGTCAATATAATCGTAGGTGTGATCAAGAACTGTTCTTTCCCATTCGCCAAAGGTAGGCATACCCATATCGGAGCTTCCGCAGGCTACAAGTTCAATGCTCGGGTCTACCCATTTCATAACCTTAGCAGCCTCGGTTGCGGCTCTGCCGTATTCATCGGCGGTCTTACTGCATATCTGCCACCAGCCGTCCATTTCGTTACCAAGACACCAAAGCTTAAATCCGAAGGGCTCCTCAAAGCCGTTTTTACGGCGTAAATTTGCATAGTAGGTATCTGTTACGGAGTTACAATATTCAAGGCAATTTCTTGCTTCATCGGCTCCACGTGTACCGAGATTTACAGCCATCATAACGTCTGTTCCCGCACGCTTTGCCCATTCCTGAAACTCGTCAACACCTACCTCGTTGGTTTCGATGGAAAGCCATGCAAGCTCCATTTTGCGGGGACGCTTGGATTTATCACCGACACCATCCTCCCAATTATAGCCCGATACGAAGTTTCCGCCCGGATAGCGCACAATGGGAACGTTAAGCTTTTTAACAAGCTCTATTACGTCGGTTCTGAAGCCCTTATCGTCTGCACACGCATTTGTAGGCTCGTAAATTCCGTTATATACCGCTCTTCCGAGATGCTCGATAAATGAGCCGTATATTCTATTATCTATTGCTCCTATTACTTGATTTTTATTTACAGTTATTTTTGCTTTCATAGACACTCTCCCTGTGCTTTTTATATTTTTCGTCAAATTTCGACAGCTTTATTTTCTTTATAATCCTGTATTCCGACTATGGAAATAAGCTCTTCTTTGGTTTCTTCCTCATTAACCGTTGAGTATCGGACGTGGAGAATGTCTCCCTCCCGGATCGCCTTACCTCCATGCTCGTCAACCTCTGCCTTTCTGCTTTCATCATGCTTTACCGAAAGAACAAACAGGTTGGCAGGCCAAAATATATCTCTTACCTGCTTGCCTACTGCGAAGGCATCCTTTTTAACTGTTACAAAGGTATCGTAAACCATAGGTGTCTTACCCTCGTTAAATTCCTCCACTCTGTTTTCAAGGACGGTATCGTTTATGGATTTCGCACCGAATATCTCGGTTATGACAAACGATACGGCGGAAACCACAACAACGTAAAGAATATTTTCATAGCATCCCAAGGCTTCCACCGCAAATATTATGGCGGTTAACGGCATCTTCATCATAGATGAAATACACGCTACAATTCCAAGAATCAGAATTATCATATAGTACTGATGCTCAAGCCCGAATATATACTCGATTACCTCTCCGATAAAAGAGGATAATACCGCGCCTAAGGTAAGCAGCGGTATGAAAAGACCGCCTGTGATCTTATTTGTATTTGCGCTAAGGGTCAAGGTAGCACGCACTGCCAATATGAGGAAAAGCATATAAATAGCGGTTTTTCCCTCTAAAAGCTCTAAAATAAGCTCGTGTCCCGTTGAAATAAAGTCGTGGGATATAAGCCCTAAAAGAAGTGTTGCAAATAAAACCATACTAATTTTATACGCATGGTGAAGCTTCTTTATTTTTTTATTAAAGAACGCATTTATAAGCTTATAGTAATAAAGAAACGCCACAGCAAATAAGCCTACCGTGATTCCTACGATCAATGGAATCCAAATATTGCTCAAGGTCAGCTTAACAAGACTCAGTTCAGGAAACAGCGTAACACTGACGCCAAGCAAGGGCGAAATTATTTCCGCGGTAATATTAGCAAACATTACAGAAACGGATGAAACTATAATAATCATAGGAGAAATACGCTGATGCGCCTCCTCAATGGCAAATAAAATACCTGAAATAGGAGCGCCGGTGGCTACGGAAAATCCTGAGCATGCACCGCCTGTCATCGAATATCTGTCCCACGCCTTATGATCCTTTGCAAAGGTGTAAACACATCCTCTGCCCACGGCAGTACCAATTTGCACCGAGGGTCCCTCATTGCCGAGAGGTACACCCATCATAAAGGTCATAAGAGACATTATAAAAATACCTATAAGATTACGCAGCCACTTAAATGTAATAATTCCTCTTAAAATACCTATTGACGTTGGTATTCCGCCGCCCTTGAGATTAGGTATCTTTTTGTATATAAACGAAAAAAATAAAGCGATTACAAAAAGCGCCACAAGCAAAACGGGAATAAGGTAAAGCCTTTCGCCTAAGTAATGATATCCCTTTTCCGACATAGAGATTACAAGCTTGGCGCAAAGCTTATAAACAGAAACGACAAGCGCCGTAATAATACCCGTAACCGATCCTAACACAAAAGCGGGTAAAAGTAAATTTATAATATAATTTTTGTATTTGTACATAAGACTCTTCCTTCCGAGGATATATATGTATTTTACCACATTTATATTCTTATTGCAATAAAAAAGAGGTAAACCCCTCTTTTTTTATTTTATATTTTATTCTACGTAATCGTATATCATATGAGTGTAAACCAACATAGGCTCCTTTACTCCGTTTACAAGAACAACATAAACCTTGTCATTACCTGTAATATATCTGAGATGCCCATCGTCCTCGGACGTAGTTATCGTGTATTTTCCGTAGGTTTTAAGAAAGGTGACATTTGTCATAAGATGATAATCCTTTAAGGTAAGTAAACGCACAAATCTGAACTTGATCCTTGCAGTGAACTTGAGCCTTGCAGGCATACAGGGGGGGCGGTCTGCCAGCTCATCCTCCACTACTGTAAAGCATCCTCGCCTTGCCTTAATTTTAATACTTATAACCAAATGCAGTCCGTAAATAATCTCGAAAAGAAGAAAAGTAATATAAATTCCCATCAAGGTTAAAACTGCAATATTTATGAAAGAGCCATCGGGAAAAATTTCCATTCCAAGCTTATAAACGAGCTTTATACACGAAGCAAGAAGAGTGCATAAAAAAGCGACAATAAGTATCCTTGGAATAGCCTTATTTGCGGTCTTGTTAATATCCTCTTTTATTTTCTTACTGTCCAATACTATTTTTGACATACTATCACCTCATATATACTTTATCATATTACAAGGAAAATGTCAACATAAAGGGACTGACCTAAACGGTCAGTCCCTTTATGTTATTCATTTGGCAATTTATCCCTGAACATAATAAGTTCAGACATTATAAATCCGTTTAATAATTAAGGAAGGGGTTCCTTCTTCAAGAGCCCCCTCCTATTTCAATATTTATCTACCTATATCATATACGGATTTCAGTATAATATTATCCTTTAATACGCTAACATCAACATCTGTTTCAGCATGGATTTGATATTTTTTACCGTTTACAATGTCAAAGAAATTTGTTGAAAGCTTAGGATCGCAGTTCACGAAATCAACATACACTCCTTTAGCAAACACGTCTGCCGATATTTCTATTAATGCGCCGCCCTCTGTTTTCTTTATTTCGACGTCAAATACAGGCTTCT
>JAFVYY010000043.1 GCA_017508405.1 Clostridia bacterium | reverse complement strand
GCGCTTGGCTTAATTATGCTTATAGCCGTTTGTTACTGGGGTATCAGATTAACAGCCAACTGGGCTTATACCTTTCACGGGCTTTGCTATCAGGATTGGCGCTATACCATGCTTTGCGAAAAAACGGGTAAATTTTATCCTATAATAAATTTTATCGGTATACATTACGTACCCACCCTCGTGGTTTACTTATGTATTCTTCCCGTGGTTACCGTAATTGAAAGTAAGCCTGAATTAAACGTATTAAGCGTTATTTTTGCGGTTCTTTCCTTCTTTGCCGCTACAATACAAGGAATTGCGGATATAGAAATGCACAGATACAGAAAGAACAGAACAAGCATGTTTGTTCGTGTGGGACTATGGAAAAATTCCCGCCATCCCAATTATCTCGGCGAAATTCTAATGTGGTGGGGAATGGGACTTTCCGCTGTTTGCGCAATGCCTGATAAATGGTATCTCATATTCGGCGCTGTAGCTAATACCCTTTTGTTCCTATTTGTATCCATACCGTTAGCTGACGGCAGACAGTCGAAAAAAGAGGGCTTTGCCGAATACAAGAAAGAAACGAGAGCGCTTTTGCCCATCAGGAGATTCAAATGATAAAAATTATGTTTGTATGCCACGGAAATATTTGCAGGAGTCCTATGGCAGAGTTTATTATGAAAGACCTTGTAAAATCCCGTGGGGAGTGTGAGAATTTTATGATTTCATCCTCAGCCACAAGTACGGAGGAAATATGGGGAGGCAGAGGAAACCCCATGTATCCGCCGGCGAAGGCGGAGCTTAAAGCAAGGGGAGTGCCGTTTACCGAAAGAGAGGCGACGCAGCTTAAAGCATCGGATCTTGAGAAGTACGATCTTTTCATAGGAATGGATAGCGCAAATATCCGTAATATCCGCAGAATTTTAGGCAATGGCTGTGAAAGCAAGGTATATAAGCTTCTTTCCTTTGCAGGCAGCGACAGGGACGTATCAGACCCATGGTACAGCGATCGCTTCGATATAGCCTACGATGATATTTACAAGGGCTGTCTTGCTCTTTATAATTCAATTTCAAAGGTAATCAGTAAAAATACAGAAACAAATTAAGGTTAAAACGCCGAAAAAACAGAGCAGTATGAAAACAGTAACACCGAAATATTACAGAAGCTTCAAATGTATAGGAGCTGAATGCAAGCACAATTGCTGTATAGGTTGGGAAATAGACATAGATCCCCAAACAATGAGTAAATATGAAAACGTTGGGGGAGTGTTTGGGAAAAGACTGAAAAGCAGTGTCGAAAAGGACGGAGACTGTCCCCATTTCATACTTGGGGATAAGGAAAGATGTCCGTTCCTTAATAAGGACAACCTTTGTGATATCATTATAAATATCGGAGAAAGCTATCTTTGTGAAATTTGCGACGCTCATCCCAGATTTAAGAACTTCTTTTCCGACAGAACGGAGATAGGACTTGGTCTGTGCTGCGAGGAGGCTTGCCGTTTAATCCTTTTTGATAAAGAGCCCTTTTCCCTTGAAACTGTGGAAAATACCGAGCCCTGTGACGGAAATTCAAGCTTTGAAGAAGAATTGATCCGTTACCGCGACAGCTTGATTTCCGCTATTACGGATAGTTATGTACCAATTGATGAAAGGATTATTAAAATAAGCTCCGCCAAAATACCGGAGCTTAATATCGGTAAATGGTCAGAGTATCTGTTATCTCTTGAAATAATGTCTGATGAGTGGAAGAAGCTGCTTATAAGGGCGGTACCGATATCAGAGCCTCTTACATATAAAGGGTATGAAAAAGAGCTTGAACGTTTGATATGTTACTTTGTATACAGATACGTTGCAAATGAGAATTATGACGAAAAAAGTGATACCGTTGTAGCTTTTTCTGTACTTTGCAGTCAAATTATCACGTCTTTGTGGTCGCATTTTGCCAAAAGCGATGAGGATAAGGTGGAAATTTGCCGACTGTTTTCTCAAGAAATAGAATATTCAACGGACAACGTAGATGATATAATTAGTAAAATAGAGGATTATAATGAAATATAAAAGAATTGAGGTGGGCAGGTTCGTTTCCCGCCCAAACAGATTTATAGCTTATGTGGAAATAGGAGGAGAGGTCGAAACCGTTCACGTAAAGAATACAGGCAGATGTAAGGAGTTGCTTATAAGCGGAGTAAAGGTGTATCTTAGCGTATCCGATAATCCACTCAGACGTACAAAATATGATCTTATTGCCGTAGAAAAGGAAAGAAACGGCAAAGCCCCGCTCCTTATAAATATGGATTCTCAAATTCCGAATTATGTGTGTGAGGAGTGGCTTAAGAAGGGGCTTTTGTTTTCAAAGGACGCCAAAATAAAAAGAGAATACACATACAAAAGCTCACGCTTTGATTTCTATATTGAGGATGGGGAACGTAAAATATTTTTAGAGGTCAAGGGATGTACCCTCGAAAGGGACGGGATTGCCTCCTTCCCCGACGCTCCCACCGAGCGAGGAGTAAAGCATATAAAGGAGCTTATGTCGGCAATTGACGACGGATATGAAGCCTACGTGCTGTTTGTAATACAAATGAAGGAAATTACGGAAATACGCCCAAACGATACGATGCATAAGGCTTTCGGCGACGCCTTAAGAGAGGCCCGCAAAAATGGAGTAAGAGTAATTGCTTATGACTGTAATATTATGCCCGATGAAATTACAATTGACAAGGAGATCAGTGTGAATTTAAACACTGGGGAGGGGATTTTATGAGTAATGAAAGAGAAAAAGTTATAGAATACGCTCTTTCTTTGCCGAATACGGGAGCAGATAATCCCTTTGAGGGGGATTTTGATACCACGGTGCTTCGCCACAAGGATACCGGCAAATGGTTTGGAATAATTATGAATATATCAGGCGACAAGGTGGGACTTGACGGGGGAAAAAGAGTTGACGTAATGAACGTAAAGTGTAAGCCCGAGGATACCTTTACGGCAAGAGAAATGTCAGTGGGCATCGTACCTGCCTATCATATGAATAAAAATCATTGGATATCAATTATTTTAAACGGCTCGGTGGAATTTGAGCTTGTATCAGCTCTTTTGGAATCAAGCTATGATTTAACAAACAGAAAAATAAGAAAGGTAAAGTAAAATGAGAAGAAATTTTGGCGTTAAGCCCATGGTTTACCCGATGCCGGTGTTTATTATCGGTACTTATGATAAAAACGGGGTGCCAAACGCAATGAATGCGGCGTGGGGCGGTATAAGTGAGGAAAACGAAATTACGATTTGCATAAGCAACGATCACAAAACGACGTATAATTTACTTGAAACAAACGCTTTTACAGTAAGCATGGCAACTGCCGATTATGTCGCTGAGTGCGATTATCTTGGTATAGTATCGGGTAACGATACGCCGAATAAGCTTGAAAAATGCGGTTTCCATACAGTAAGAAGCGAATTTGTTAATGCGCCTGTAATTGCTGAACTTCCCATGTGTATCGAGTGCAAGGTTAAAAGCTATGATCCCGAAGCTTGTCGCTTGGTAGGAGAAATAGTAAACGTAAGCGCAGATGAAAGCATTCTTACGGAAAAGGGTAAAATAGACGTAAATAGGCTTCGACCTATTACCTACGATAGCTCAAATCATAAATATCTTGCCCTCGGCAATGCTGTGGGAAATGCCTTTTCAGACGGCAAAAAAATAAAATAGCGACACTCCTGCGGGGAATTTACTATGAACAGTATAAAATCAAACAAAAAGGGTCTTAAGATAGGGCTGATATCAGTCGGCGCAGTTGTTTTGGCACTGGTGATTATCTGCGCTGTATATTTTGGCAATTACTATCATGCCGATATGGATGCTATCAGCAAAATGGATGTGGGAAGCAGCTTTGACATAAAGGAGCTCGAAAGCGGAAATATAGCCTTTATGCCGGAAAGTCCAAGGGCGTGTATAATATTCTATCCGGGAGGTAAGGTTGAATATACATCCTACGTTCCACTTATGAAAGCCTGTGCCGAAAGGAATGTTGGGTGTGTTCTTGTAAAGATGCCATTTAATCTTGCTGTATTTGATATAAATGCAGCTGAGGGAATAAAAGATCAATTTCCTCAAATTGACAGATGGTATATGGCGGGTCACTCCCTTGGCGGCTCCATGGCGGCTTCCTATCTTAAGGATGAGCATAATGATTTCGAAGGACTTATATTGCTTGGAGCATATTCGACTGCCGACCTTTCCGAAACGTCCTTAAGGGTGCTATCCATATACGGAAGCGAGGACGGAGTTATGAACAGGGAGAAATACGATGATTGTATGTCCAATTTGCCGTCAAGCACAGAGGAATTAATAATTAACGGAGGCTGCCATGCGTATTTCGGTGTTTACGGAGCGCAAAGCGGTGACGGAGTACCAACACTTACAAATAAGGAACAAATAATAATAACCGCAGATAAGATTTGCGATTATATAGGAGGATAATAATGTTAAACGAAGGAATGAAGGCTCCCGATTTTACCTTGACGGATAAAAATGGAAGCGAAGTAAAATTAAGTGATTTTTATGGCAAAAAGGTGATTTTGTATTTTTATCCCAAGGATAATACTCCGGGCTGTACAAAGCAGGCTTGCGCCTTTGCATCCTCATATGAGGAGTTCAAAAATAAGAATACGGCTGTAATTGGCATAAGCAAGGACAGCGTTGCTTCTCACGTTAAATTCGCAGAGAAGTACAATTTGCCGTTTATTCTTTTATCCGATCCCGAAAGACGCGCTATTGAAGCATACGGAGTATGGCAGGAAAAGAAAATGTGCGGAAAGGTTGGAATGGGCGTTG
>JAFVYY010000042.1 GCA_017508405.1 Clostridia bacterium | reverse complement strand
GTATATTCGGAGCTTAACGATATTCTCGAAAATCGCCAAAACAGCGAATTTTATGCAAAATACAGCCACGTTATTGAGGATTTTTATATAATGATGGAGCTTTATGGCATTTTGAAACGCAGAAGTCAGCATATGGGAGCTATGGATCTTGAAAGTGATGAATGTGAAATCATTCTTAACGAAAATGGTCACCCTGTGTCGATAATCAAGCGTGAACGTGGTGAAAGCGAAAAGCTTATCGAGCAGTTTATGCTATGCGCCAACCGAGGTGTAGCAGAGTATCTTACCCATCTTTCAATGCCCTGCGTATACCGTATTCACGAAGCTCCGGATACCGAAAAAACCGATACGTTCTTGAAATTTGCGTCCAATCTCGGCGTTGATACATCATCCGCCAGACTTGGAAGAACACCCTCCCCGAAGCAGCTTTCCTTAATTCTTGAAAGCGCCAAGGAAAAGGGCAAAGGGGAAATCGTATCAAGCGTTCTTCTCCGCTCGCTCATGAAGGCCAAATATTCTGCCGTTCCAAAAATCCACTACGGACTTGCGACGGAGCTTTATTGCCACTTTACGTCACCCATCAGAAGGTATCCCGACCTTACGGTACACAGAATAGTAAAATCGGTGCTTGACGGAAGTATAAGCTCAGATAGCGTTACCCGCCTTGCTAAATTTGCAGAGCGCTCGGCTAAGGAATCAAGCGAAAATGAGCTTCGTGCCCTTTATGCCGAAAGGGGAATTGACGATCTTTACAAAACCGTGTATATGGCTGACAGGCTCGGCAATGAAACGGACGGAATCATCTGCTCTGTGACCTCGTTCGGATTTTTCGTCCGTACGGAGGATATGTGCGAGGGACTTGTTCCCTTAAGCTCCTTAAACGGAGACTTCGTATTTGACGAAGAAAATTATACCCTTATATCAAGCACCAGAATATTTCGTCTCGGTCAGAGAGTGAGAGTATCCGTTTACGAGGCGGATATAATTTCAAGGAAGATAACATTCTCACTTATAAGCTGTAAGGAGTCCGAAATTCCCAGGGAAAAAAGAATGCCCGTAAGGAAATCCGCACCACCCACATACGCAAGCTTCAAAAGCAATGACAAGGGTAACAGCGCAAAAAGCCGCCGTAATCATAAAAAAGGAAGCAAGAATCAGGACAAAAGACATGTCGGAAGAAGAAAAAAGCGCTGACGAAAATGTTTTTATGCAAAATTTGCAGAAAAAATGTGAAAAATATATATTTTCGCTTTTTTGTGCTTTTGATTTTCAGCAATTTTAATAAAAATTGAAAAATTTAGAAAAAATATCGACAATTTGTAAAGTTTATGTTATAATAAACGTGTGCGCCAAAAAATAGGTCACATTTTTTCAGGCTAGTAATAAAAATATATTTAAATTTGGAGGTACTTTCAAATGGCAAAGAAGTTTGTTTACCTTTTCTCTGAAGGTAACGCAACCATGAGAGAAATTCTCGGCGGTAAGGGCGCAAACCTTGCTGAAATGACACAGATCGGTCTTCCTGTTCCCCAGGGCTTCACAATTTCTACAGAAGCTTGTACACAGTACTACGAGGATGGCAGACAGATCAACGATGAAATCCAGGCTCAGATCATGGAATACATCGGCAAGATGGAAGAAATCACCGGTAAGAAGTTCGGCGATAAGGAAAATCCCCTTCTCGTTTCCGTTCGTTCCGGCGCAAGAGCATCCATGCCCGGTATGATGGATACAATTCTTAACCTCGGTCTTAACGAAGAGGTTGTTAACGTAATCGCTGAAAAGACAGGTAATGCTCGTTGGGCATGGGACTGCTACAGAAGATTTATCCAAATGTATTCCGATGTAGTTATGGAGGTTGGAAAGAAGTATTTCGAGGAGCTCATCGACAAGATGAAGGAAAAGAAGGGTGTTACTCAGGACGTTGAGCTTTCAGCTGACGACCTTAAGGAGCTCGCTTCTCAGTTCAAGGCAGAATACAAGGCTAAGATCGGTAACGACTTCCCCTCCGATCCTAAGGAACAGCTTATGGGCGCAGTTAAGGCCGTATTCCGTTCTTGGGACAACCCCAGAGCTAACTACTACAGAATGCAGAACGAAATTCCCTATTCTTGGGGTACTGCAGTAAACGTACAGATGATGGCATTCGGTAACATGGGTGATGACTGCGGTACCGGTGTTGCATTTACACGTGACCCCGCTACAGGCGAAAAGAAGCTTATGGGTGAATTCCTTACAAACGCTCAGGGTGAGGACGTTGTTGCAGGCGTTCGTACTCCTATGCCTATCGCTCAGATGGCTGAAAAGTTCCCTGAAGCATTCAAGCAGTTCGTTGAAGTATGCGGCATTCTTGAAAACCACTACAGAGATATGCAGGATATGGAATTTACTGTTGAACACGGTAAG
>JAFVYY010000041.1 GCA_017508405.1 Clostridia bacterium | reverse complement strand
CTCTCCCGCATCGATGTGAGGGGTAGAGCCCCATTCTATGGATTTAAGTGAATTATCCTTAGCAAGCTGAATGATTTCTTTAATTGTCAGCTTGCGGAATGTTACAGATACCAATCCGGTTTTCATAGCATTTCTCCTAAAAATCAGTATATATTCTTCGTTTCTCTGTATTCACGCCATACGTTTTCAAAGAAACCTCCGCCCTCGGGCAACGGTCTTACGGGACGTGTTGTCGCTTTACAGTTATCGGCAAAGTTGATTTCAAGAACTGTAGTGTCAAAATCACCTGTATCAAGCTCAAAGCGGAACGTTTCTTCCATCTTAGCGGGTACGTTACCCTTTGCGGATGTGTAAATAGCGGAGCCACGGGACTTTCCGCCTGCCTTTACGTATTCCTTCATAGCCGTCATATAGGTGATCTGTGAAATAAGAGCATCACGGAGTCTGTATGCCTGCCAGAGCTTAAATGCGTTGTTTATCTTAACTGTCTTTTCAAAGGATGCAAGCATTTCCTTAGCGGAGTCAATAGCTCCGTCAAGCAAGGATGCGTTTCTTATAGCGCCGCCTGCCTCACTCATTTTCTTAGTAGCCTTATCGGACATCTCAGCAAGGTTATCCGTATCGGAAAGCAATGCTCTTGTAAGGCTGATATGCTTAATAACGGCCTTTTCCGCAGGCGCATCAAAGCCCTCGCAAAGAGGATTGTCCTTATGTGCGCTTATATACTGAGAGCATCTCATTGAGCCAACCTGACCTGCGTTAAGCGCGCTTCCGCCGGGGCGGTATATACCGTGGGAGCCCGCAACCTCGCCGCATGCGAACAAATGCTTAACGTTTGTCTGCCACCACATATCAACGTCAAGACCGCCGTTATTATGCTGAGCGCAAAGCGCAATTTCAAGCATTTCCTTTTCAAGGTCAACGCCCTTGTTTAAGTAGAGGTCGTATGCGGGCATATTCATAAACTGAAGTCTTTCAAGAGGATTGCCGAAGCAAGCGTGAGCGTTTTCAAGATATTCTCTTGCTTCGTTATCAAGCTTGTCATAGGGAAGCTCGTCAAGACCGTAGGGATTCTTTCTGAAATCGAGATATACTCGTCTTCCTTTAAGAACACATTCGCGGAATACGAGAAGGTCGATTATTGAAGAGCCGTTCATGACCTTTTTACAGTCAAAGGGCCATTCGTATCCCTTTCTGAATATTTTGGAAAGACATACGCCGATATCGTCAAAGTATTCGTTTAAAAATTCATATTCGTTACCGTCGGCATCAACGGAAACAAAACGGGGAAGAACCTGCATATAAGTGCCGGAAACGTTCCAACGGGGTGCGGTTGATGCAAGACCGTACTGCCATTCCGTAAGATTCTTACCGAGAACGCCTGCTTCAAAGGCAATACCGGATGCGCCTGCATGACCGAGAGGATATACGGTGTCTGCGTAAATTCCCGCAGGACCGCCGGTTGCTGTAATCGTATTCTCGGCATTGAAAAGAACGAATCTTTCATCCTCGTTCATTGCCGCTTTGTTAAGGCAGAGAACACCTACGCACTCTCCCTCATTTTTAATAAATTCAATGGCCTGAAGCTTATCGTAAATTTTGATTTTGCGCTTCATAACCTCTTTTTCAAGACACTCGGTCATCATTTTTGATGTAAGAGGTCCAACGCTGGTTGCTCTTGCACGGGGGTCGTGGTCAGTCTTGTAGCCAACGTATTCTCCGAGGCGGTTTACAGGGAATTCAACTCCAAGCTCACAAAGGTGAAGAAAGCAGGGTACGGAGAGGGAAGCCTCTACGTATGCGTTATCACCGTCAACGCACTTGCCGTTAAAGAAGTCCTGAGCCATGGCCTTTGGGGAGTCGGGATAATCTGCGCAAAGATTCATTTTGTAATATGTCTGCTTGTCGGAGCCTGTGTTACGGGATGTACCCATATTGATGCCCTCGGTAATAACAGCTATATCCTCAACACCGTAGTCTGTAAGACGCAAAGCGGCATTGTAACCTGCCGCTCCGCTTCCTATAATTGCTGTGTTGAGAGTTACCTTTTTAACAGATACGCCATTTATTTTTATAATAGTTTCAGTCATATCTCTCTCCTGTATGTAAGATTAAAGTCTCTGGATGTGCATACCGCCGTCAACGTCTATGGACTGACCTGTCGTATAGCCGAGCGCACCTGAGCAAAGAGTGTAGAGCGCATTTGCGCAATCCTCGGGTGTACCCCAACGGTTGAGGGGAACAAGACCGCCGGCAATTAAGTTGTCATATTTTTCCTTAACCTTTTCGGTCATACCGGTTTCAATAATACCGGGGCAGATCTCGTTAACGAGGATACCGTGCTTTGCAAGTCTGTCTGCAAAGAGCTTTGTCATCATAGACATACCTGCCTTGGACATACAGTATTCGCCTCTGTTAACGGAGGATGTGTATGCAGAGCAGGAGGAAACGTTGGCAATATATCCCTTGATTCCCTCGTTCTGATTCTGCTTAACCATAAGGTTAGCAACAAGCTGTGTAAGGAAGAACGTACCCTTCAAGTTAATATCCATTACGAAATCATAGCTTTCTTCACCCATTTCAAGAAGATCGGCACGTACTCTGGGAGCAACGCCCGCTACGTTTACGAGAACGTTTATAACACCGAATTTGTTAACAGCAGTCTTAACTGCATTTTCTCTGTCCTCAGCCTTTGCAAGATTTCCGCTAACGTAAACAGCGTTTTCAAAGGAAGCAAACTTGTCTGCAACCTTATCCTCGGGAACAATATCCATAGCTACGATAGCGTAGCCCTCTTTTGCAAATTTTTCTGCGGTGGCGTATCCGATACCGCCTGCCGCGCCTGTAATCAAAGCAACCTTCATTTTAATTACTCCTTACCTAATACAAATTTTTTATAAAGGGGCATATAAACATCGCTGTCACGAATAACGCAACCGGGTGTTCCGCCCTTGCATCTCATAATTTCAGTACATTTACCGCAGCAGATACAGAGCTTCTTAGGGTCAAGATTTGCTCCTGTTATAATATCTTTTGCGCAATCGGGATAAGCAAGCGTTTCTCTGCCGTATCCCGCAAAGTCAAATTTACCCTCATTTATATAGCCTGCGCATACGTTGGCGGAGGCTGCGCCGAGGAATGAGATTCCGGAGGAAACAACAGGAGTACCCTTGATTTCAGCCGCAATCTCCGAAATACCGTCAAGCATACGCTGAACACCGAACATAGGATGCTCCGGAGGCTCGTACGTACCTTTTGCAAAGGGACGGTTAACGTGGGGATTGAAATAGGGGTTGCCCATAGTCATATCTATCATGTCTATGCCCTTGGCAACGAGGTTCTTGCAAAGCTGCTTAGCCTCTGTAAAATCGGGAGTTATGCCCTCTCCGGGCTTAACGGAGAAGCCGTAGGGATATTCAAATCCGTCATATACGTTAAGACGGGATGTTATTATAAAGTTTCTGCCGGTTGCGCTTTTTGCTTCGCCGACTGTGTTTGTAAGAAGACGGGTTCTGTTTTCAAAGGAGCCGCCGTATCTTCCGTCTCTCTCGTAAGCGGAGAGTATTTCGCTGAGAAGGTATCTGTGACAGCTTTTTATATCAGCGCCGTCAAAGCCGCAGCTCTTTGCCATAACAGCAGATCTGACAAGGTCCTCTCCAACGGAATCAAGATATTCGTCAGTTACAATTCTTGATTTATCAATGGGATTATCCTTTTCAAAAATAGGATTGTTATATGCAATAAGAGGAGCGGGAACACCCTCGGGCTTGGAATATCTTCCCGAATGGGTAAGCTGCATAATGACAACGGGCTCAAAGCCGTTTTCCTTAATACAGGTCTCCTTTATATCGGTAAGAATACGCTCAAACTCACCTCTTGTTTCATTTGTAAGATACATCTGTCTTGGGTTAGCTCTACCCTCCGGCTTAACAGCCGTTGCCTCAAACCAGATAATACCTGCGCCGCCCTTTGCAAAGCGGAGATATCTTCTTCTCGTAAGCTCGTCGGGAGCGCCTGCGAGTGTACCGTCGCATCCCTCCATAGCCTGATATACTATGCGGTTAGGAACGATTTTTGTTCCTACTCTTATCTCCTTTGCCAAACATGAAATGTCCTCGGAATAAGGGAAATTAGTGCCTGATTCAGCACAAAGCTTCAAAAAAGCTTCTTTGTTCTGGGGAACCTGATATGCCATAAAAATCCTCCAATGTAGTTTTTACTTATAAAAATGATATCATATTTACAGTTCAATGTCAAGGTTTTGCGCGTATTATAATTATAAATAGCGCTTGTAAAAATCAAAATCCGCTTAATAGTACTTTTTTTGTCCGTAATACTTGACATCGGAGCATATTTGTGAGAAAATAAAAAAAGAAAGCGTTTTAAAGGAGAAAATAATGAAAGCGATTTTTTTGGCTAATTATAAAGGAAACATAGATTATGTCTATGCGGAAGAAAATATTAACAGAGTAGCGTCTCTTTGCGATATTGAAAAGGACAAGGTTTATACAGAGGCAGAGGTTCTTGCCGACCCTGAATCCTTTAAGGACGTGGAATATATCTTTTCCACGTGGTCAATGCCCGGCGGCGGTGAAATCAAGCTTGTTGACTATCTTCCCAACCTTAAGGCTGTGTTTTATGCTGCGGGCAGCGTAAGATATTTTGCAAACGAGTACTTTGAAAAGAACGTAAGGATATTCAGCGCCTATGCCGCAAACGCAATTCCCGTTGCTGAGTATACCGTAGGACAGATACTTCTTGCAAACAAGGGATTTTTCCAGTCATCCTTACTTGCCAAGGCAGGGGAGCATAAGAAGGCTTGCGATGCTTCTCACGCTCACGTGGGTAATTACGGTGCTAACGTGGGTATTATCGGTGCGGGAATGATAGGAAGAAAGGTTATTGAGCTTCTTAAATCCTACAAGCTTAATATTTTGGTTTTCGACGTATTTATGACAGAGGAGCAGGCATCCGCTATGGGCGTTAAAAAATGTTCCCTTGAGGAAATCTTCTCAACCTGTCATATAGTATCCAATCATCTTGCGAATGTCCCCGCCACCATGGGTATTCTTAAAAAAGAGCATTTTGAAGCCATGCTGCCAAACGCCACGTTCATAAATACGGGCAGAGGCGCTCAGGTATGTGAGGACGATATGCTTGAGGTGCTTGAAAAGAGAGCTGATATCTGCGCTCTCCTTGACGTTACGATAGAAGAGCCTCCGGCTGAGGGAAGTAAATTCTATACACTCCCCAACGTATTTTTGACTCCTCACATTGCGGGAAGTCAGGAGTGGGAGGTAAGAAGAATGGCGGAGCTTGTTATAGATGAGTTTGAAAACTATTTAAACGGCAGACCGACATCTTATGAGATCACTCCCGAAAAGCTTGCAAAAATGGCTTGACGGTATTTTTGATATTTGCGCTTGGCGTGATACTCTTAGCGGAGTATCACGCCAAACTTTTTCGTCTGCGGGAGTAGTTTCCCACTTAATAGCACTTTTCGAATTTTTGTTAGAGATCCCCCCTTTTTCGCAAATCTTTTTTGTCCTCAAAAAAGCGTTTTTATCATAAAATAGCAATAAAGGAAGTTTAAACTCCGTAAAAGTGTCAATAATATATACACAGTAAAGAAAACGGGAGGAAAAAATGAACATAAGAAGAGGAGACATTTATTACGCGGACTTAAGTCCTGTAGTTGGCTCCGAGCAAGGAGGACTCCGTCCTGTACTTATAGTGCAAAACGATATAGGAAACAGATACAGCCCTACGGTTATTGCAGCCGCAATTACAAGTAAAATGACCAAAACCAAGCTACCTACCCACATTGACGTGGTTGGTGACGACGTGGGACTGGCAAAGGACTCCGTAATTCTTCTGGAGCAGATAAGAACTATTGATAAAACGAGATTAAAGGAAAAGATGGGACATTTAAGCGACGGTATGATGACGGATGTTAACAACGCCATAACTGTCAGCTTCGGACTTGGCGGAGCGACGGCTGACAGAGCCGCCGATACCGGAATCTATACTCAGGCAACATTTAACTCAAATATGCTTTCTTAAATAATAAAATTCGCCCTGTTACAAAGGTATTCGGGCGAATTTTTTATTTTTGCTTGATTTATTTTTAAATATGTGATAAAATAATTTTCGACTTTAATTCTAAAGGGAGAAACGTCATGAAGTGGGAAGAAAAATTTAAGGTAAGGTTTCACGATACCGATTCCAACGAAATACTCGGAGCATCGCAGACCTTTAAATATATTCAGGAAGCGGCAATGCGTCAGCTCCATGCTCAAAAGCCTACGTATACAGAGCTTCTCAAACAGGGCAAAGCGTATCTTTTAAGCGGTATAAGAGTTGAAATGTACTACCCTGTGTTTGCATATGAAGAGATCACGGCAAGAAGCTGGGCATGTCCCAGTAAGGGCGTAAGCTTTATCCGTTCCTATGAAATCGAAAGAGACGGCGAGATAGTTTGCGAGGCGGTATCCTCTTGGGCGCTCGTTTCCATCGCTGATAAAAAGCTTATGAAGGTGGATGAAATTGATACAAGCAATTACTATATGGATGAGGCAATAAGGACAGAGCATCCTCTCCGTATAAGAATACCCAACGCCCTTCCTATGAGCTTGGTTGGAGAATATACCGTTATTTACCGTGACATTGACGTGAACGGACATATGAACAATACAAACTATGCTGATATGCTATGTAGCTTTATTCCCAATATGAAGCATCTTCGCATAAAGAGCATAGGAATAAACTATTCATCAGAGGCGGCACTTGGCGAGGAGCTTAAAATTTATATGTCAAAAATAGACGGTAGATTCTATTTTAGAACAGTTCGCTCCGACGGAAAAACAAACGTAGAGGCGGAAATAATAACCGAGCGTCTTGACTGAAAAATCAGTAACGTATCCGAATTTTACATACAAAAGCCGTT
>JAFVYY010000004.1 GCA_017508405.1 Clostridia bacterium | reverse complement strand
GTTTCCTTATGCAAGGTGTGCTTACGACAGAAACGGCAATACTTGTTCATTTCAAGTCTGTCAGGATCATTCTTCTTATTTTTCTTTGTGTCGTAATTACGCTGCTTGCACTCGCTGCATGCCAATGTGATTTTGACTCTCATTTCAGCACCTCCATATTTTATTTGAGGACTCGTCCCCATTCATTATGCGCTTTGAGTAGCGCACTGTGCCTCCCTCTTCGCAAAGGGGTTGCCCATGCGTGCGGAAAAAGCCGCACAAAAAAAGACCCTCTGCACGAGGTGAATGCATTATAACATAATATAAGGGCTATGTCAAGGGGTATTTTTAAAATTTTCGCAAAATCTCAAATAAAATTTTGCTTGATATTTTTGCGGTGTTGTGCTATAATATAAATTGGAATTTTATGTGTATCGTTCGGAGGCGTTTAATATGGAAAAATATCTTGAATGCGGACAAATAACCAGAATCCACGGTCTTAACGGTGGACTTGTCGTTAGTCATTATTGCGATTCCTACGAAATATTTTCTGAGCTTAAGAAGGTTTATCTTAAGGAAGGCTCAGGCTATCGAGAAATCAAAATAAAGAAGGTTGTTCCGTATAAGGTTGGAGCGCTTATCCATCTTGATGGCGTTGCGAATGCCGATGAAGCTATGAAATACAGGGGTAAAACCATTTACGCAGACAGGGATGACCTTGATATAGACGAGGACTCCTACTTTATTGCCGATCTTTTGGGTCTCCCCGTTTTTGATTACGAAACGAAGGAAAAATACGGTGTTTTGAAGGATGTTGCCAATTTCGGTGCTCAAGACGTTTATGTAATCAGCTGTGACGGTAAGCCGGACTCCTACGTTCCCGCAGTTCCCGAATTTGTAAAGGAGATCTCCTTAGAAGAAGGCATATATATTTCACCGATTGAAGGAATGATAGAATGAGATTTGAAATATTAACTCTCTTTCCGGAGCTTGTGAGCTCTGTGCTCAACGAAAGCATTATAGGAAGAGCGCAGAAAAAAGGTATAATATCCGTAACCTCTCATAACATCAGAGATTACACGACAAACAAGCACCGTAAGGTTGACGACACACCCTATGGCGGCGGAATGGGTATGCTTATGGCTACCCAACCCATCTACGACTGTTATAAAAGCGTTGCGTCTTCCCTTCCCGAAGGCAAGACAAAAACCGTGTATATGTCTCCGAGAGGCAGAATGTTTAATCAAGAAATGGCGAAGGAATTGTCGGAATACGACAATCTCATTATTCTATGCGGTCACTATGAAGGTGTTGACCAAAGGGTAATTGATGAAATAATCGACGAGGAAATTTCAATAGGAGATTACGTTCTAACCGGCGGGGAGCTGCCCGCTTGCATTGTTGTAGACGCCGTTTCAAGGCTTATAAACGGAGTTCTTCCCGAAGAGATATGCCACGAGGAGGAAAGTATATCGTCAGGTCTTCTTGAATACCCTCAATATACACGCCCTCCCGTATTCAACGGTCAAGCCGTACCCGAAATTCTTCTGTCGGGACACCACGGCAATATAGATAAATGGAGACTTGAAAGATCTCTCGAATTAACAAAGGAGCGCCGCCCCGACCTTTACGAAAAGTATATGGCTGAGCATCCTCCCGTGGAAAAGAAGAAAAAAACGAAAAAAGTCCCTAAGAGTGTGGATCAATTATAAATCAGTATTGGATGTGATAGATTGGAAAACAAAAATTTAAAGCCTCAAGGACAGGTATCCCGTTCTAAATTTGACCGTGCAAGCTCCTGGCTTCTTGCCAAGATAAAGGGCAGCTTTATTGGTAAATTACTTACCTCATATGACGGAATGAACGGAAAATTCACCGAAAAAATGAAGGCAAAAAAGAAGCCCGACGGTTTAATGAAAAATAGATTTGCCGCAAAGAGAAAAATCTCAAGAGTATTTGAACACAGCTTTTTTGTAAATAAAATTCCCGTTCTTATGAATCATCTTCTCCGCACGTCGGTAAGAGATTACGGTGTAGCTCTCCTTACAATGGGATTTTTAATGAGTATACTCTACCCTATACAGAGCTTTATTGATTTTCTTACAGTACCCTTTCCAACACTTATTATGGGAGTCGTGATCTGTATATGCGCAATTCCCCTTTTGTTTTCTGCAGATTCTTTAGCTCACTGCGTTCTCGAATGTAAGCCCTTAAGCTACGTTCTATTCAAATGGATAGGTCTGAAAAAGGACAGATTGAGAGCTGCGCAAGAGCAAAATACACACACGTACCCCAACATTTTCTTCTTTTTTGGATTAATAATGGGTATACTGTCACACGTAATAGGAGCAAAAAGCATTATACTTATCGCAGTTGTTGCAGCGCTTGCTTACATGGTGCTTTCCGCTCCTGAAACGGGTATTGTAACCATTTTATTCCTCTTGCCCTTTATTTCAATTTCCAATTTGATAATTTTGACAATCTACGTTGATATATGCTACATTATTAAATATCTTGTAGGAAAAAGAACCTTCAAATTCGAGCTTTTTGACGTTTTCATCCTCGGTATTCTCATCCTTCTTGTATATGGATACGCAGTATCCGCAAATATCAGAGAGGCTTATATCCCTACACTTATAAATGCGGCGTTGGTGCTCTGCTATTTTGCAATTTCAAATCTTATACGCTCAAAGGACCATTATAAGCGTTGTATCAATGCCCTTACATCCTCGGTAGCTATTACATGTGTTATAGGTATATTGCAGTTTGTTTTCGGAAAGCTACACATTACATGGCAAGGAATAGAAGCCTTTGCAAATATTAAGGAAAGAATAACGTCAACGTTTTACGATCCCGACGTATTCTCTATTTATATATGCGTATCTGTTCCCTTTGTATTGCTTTCCATATTTTCCGGCAACAAAATTTCACACCGTATATACGGTTTGCTTACACTTGCCCTTGCGGGTACGTGTATCGTAATGGCGCAATCACGCGGCGCTCTTATTGCTTTGATTGCAGAAATAATCCTGTTTTTGATTATTTATAACAGGAATTTCATTTATCTTGCCCTTGCGGTCGTTTCCGTAATTCCCATTCTCTATTATTCTCTTCCAAAGAATATGCTTGACCTTATTCTCGGATTCGGCGGATCGGCAACAGGCAATCTCACAAAGAAGGAGCTTGCAGAGCTTTCTTTTGAAATATTCAAATCACGTCCGTTCGGTATGGGAATCGGCGAGGATAATCTTCTTGAAATGTGTAAAAGACTGAATATTGAAGGCTCGGTTTCCGACCTTGATAACCTTTATTTGCAATTTCTTTGCTATTTCGGTATTATCGGCTTAATAATCACCGTTGCCCTATCAATTATGTTCCTTGTTCTAACGCTTTCTTTCATATCCAAAGCAAAGAATAAATACAGAAGAATAAACGGCTCGGCAGGGTTTGTATCCTTTGTCGGAATTCTCGTTGCGGGAATATTCTGCTACTCTCTCAAATCAAGTGAGCTTATGTTTATAGCCTTTGTAGCCATAGGCTTATCTATGTCCTATTATAAAATCGAAAGAGAGCTTGATAAGCCGAAGCAAATATATTTTGATATTACAACGGCATCGGTAGATATTCAAATTCCATCCGAGCTTATCAAAAACACTACTCCAAAGAGAAAATACGTTCGCGCTCCGTTACGGAAATTTAAGGCTCAGCCTAAAAAAAGCCCCCTTGAGGAGCTTATGAACAGTAATGAATTCATACGAGTAATAGACGACAGTCAGGAGATACCCATAGATGACGAACAAGATTAATCTGCGTAAATCAAAAAAGGTTTCCTTTAACTTGGTAGACGTACTCATAACCTTAGTTATTATTCTTTATCTTGCCTATATAGTTTACGTGCACGTGCTGGGACACAGCTTAAGTAATATAGGCTCTGAAAAGGTCGAAATTGAATATTCCATAAAGATTGAAAACGTAGATCCGGAATATTACAGTAAAATCAAGGTAGGAGATATAGCAAGAACAAGCGACGGAACAAAGGAGCTTGGTGTAATAGTATACATTTCTCCAATGGTGCAGTACCGAAGTCTAACCGTTATAATTAGGTCGGAGGCGTATACAAAAGGGGAATCATTTAAGGTTGAAGATAAAAAAATAGGTGTTGGCGAGGAACTTAAATTAAGATTTCTCAACTATGCACCGTCAGGAAAAGTAACATGCACAGACATTAAGGTGGTATAAATGTTTATAGATAAGGTTAAAATTTACGTTAAAGCCGGTAACGGAGGAAACGGATGCGTTTCCTTCAGACGTGAAAAATACGTTGCTAAGGGTGGTCCCGACGGAGGTGACGGCGGTCACGGAGGAAACGTTATATTCCGAATTGAAAGAGGCGATAATACTCTTCTCTCTTTCAGATACAAAAGAAAGTTCGTTGCCGAAAACGGCGGAGATGGCGCAGGCGCAAAATTTCACGGTAAAAACGGCGATGATATCATAATCAAGGTTCCAAACGGCACCGTAATAAGAGACGAAGCGAGCGGAAAAATACTCAAGGATATGTCAGACTGTGAGGATTGGGTATGCGCTAAGGGCGGTCGAGGCGGATGGGGCAACAAGCACTTTGCAACAGCCACAAGACAAATACCGATGTTTGCCAAAAGCGGTACAAAGGGAGAGGAATGGGAGCTTTCGTTGGAGTTAAAGATGCTTGCCGACGTAGGACTCGTTGGTCTTCCCAGCGCCGGTAAATCCTCGATTCTTGCAGCTGTAAGCGATGCAAGACCTAAAATAGCAGATTATCATTTCACTACTCTTTCCCCAAACCTCGGAGTTGTAAGAATCAGCGAGGGCGTTGGATTCGTAATGGCGGATATCCCCGGGCTTATTGAAGGCGCATCCGAGGGCGCAGGACTTGGACACGCATTCCTACGCCATATCGAAAGATGCAGACTCCTTCTTCAAGTTGTGGACATTTCTTGCTTTGAGGGTAGAAATCCCATAGATGATATAATCACAATAGATACCGAGCTTGCAAGCTTCTCTTCCGAGCTTTCCGAGCGTCCGAGAATCATTGTAGCCAACAAAGCCGATTCCCTTGACAGAGACGTTGTTGACGTAGATGCCTTTGAGAAATACGTTAAGGAAAGAGGCTGGGAGCTTATATACGTATCCGCATATACCGGTGAAAACACCGATGAGCTTGTCAGCATGGTGGCTAAATACCTTGAGGAGCTTCCTCCCCTTACAATCTACGAAGCCGATTATGAGCCTGAGGATAAATACCTTAGTGGTGACGATCACGAAATTACGATTACAAAGGATTCAAGAGGTACTTACGTAGTAGAGGGCGAATGGCTCTTTAATCTTGTGGGTCAGGTAAACTTTGAGGACAGAGAGTCCTTAATGTTCTTCCAGCGTGTGCTTCTTAAGAGCGGAACAATTGATAAGCTCCGTGACGCAGGCTGTAAGGACGGAGATACCGTATCCATGTATGACTTTGAATTTGACTTTGTAGGTTAAACATATGAAGCTTAATATCGGATGTCATCTTTCAGTTTCGGGCGGATACGAGAAAATGGGTAAAACCGCCCTTTCCATTGGCGCAAATACATTTCAGTTTTTCACAAGAAATCCCCGCGGAGGCTCCTTTAAATATCCGACCGATAACGATATAAACGCCTTGAACGCAATACTTACAGAAAATAAGTTTGCGCCTATAATCGCCCACGCTCCCTATACTCTTAACCCCTGCGGCGCAGATGAAGGCTTAAGAGATTATACAAAAAGGGTCATGTCCGAGGACGTTACGCTTCTCGAAAAAATAAATGGAGCTTATTACAATTTTCATCCTGGCTGTCACGTGTCGCAGGGTGTTGAAATCGGTATAGAAAAGACTGCCGACACGTTAAACCACATTTCCGAATTTGCCGAAAAAACCGTGATTCTTATCGAAACAATGTCGGGTAAGGGCTCGGAAATAGGCAAAACCTTTGAGGAAATCAAGGAAATGCTCGACAGATGTAACAAAAAGGAAAATGTCGGAGTATGCCTTGATACCTGCCACGTTCACGACGGCGGATACGATATTGCATCCGATCCCGATAGGGTGCTGACGGAATTTGATAAAATAATCGGTCTTGATTATCTTAAGGCGATACACTTAAACGACAGTAAAAACGCCCTCTCCGCTCATAAGGACCGCCACGAAAAGATTGGTGACGGCTTCCTCGGAATCGAGGGTATAACAAGAATAATTACCCACCCCGTTATCGCTTCCCTCCCCATCTGCCTCGAAACTCCCAACGAGCTCGACGGCTACGCAAGGGAAATCGCCTTGCTTAAGGAAATTGCTTTTTCCTACTAATAAAAAAGCTATCTTCTGCTTATTCCCTTAGTGGAATCTCGGAAGATAGCTTTTTGTTTATAACAGCGGAGCAAATATTCTTATAACTGAACGGACAAATCTTGAGAAAAATCCAATCTTAATATTTTTCTCCTCCATTTGTTCGCTTTTGTTAACAGTTTCAATTACGTCATTGTAAATTTCTTTTATGCACTCGCATTTATAGAGCCAAGCCCCGTTTTCAAAATGGTGAACAAGGCTTCTATAATCCAAATTCACGGTACTTATTACCGCATATTTATTATCGCTTATTATAATCTTTGCGTGAATAAAGCCAGGAGTATATTCAAATATCCTGACACCCGCTCTGATAAGTCTTGAATAATAGCTTCTTGTCAGGCTGAAAACAAACTTTTTATCAGGTATTTGAGGAGTTATTATACGAACGTCAACCCCACGTAGTGCCGTGTTTTCTATGGAAGCACAAAGCTCATTGTCGATTATAAGATAAGGAGTGGTAATATATACGTAATCCGTAGCTGAAGCAAGAACACTTTGAATTATACATTTACCCACGTTACGCCGATATATGGGTCTCGGTCCGTCTCCAAAGGGAATAACGTACCCATTTTGACTATATCTGCACCTTGGGTAAAGCTCTGTTGGATACTCTGTTGATTTTTTGTAATTCATTTCAAAATCGGTAATAAACAGCTCTGTGAGTCCCCATACCGCTTCTCCCTCAAGCCTGACTCCAACATCCTTCCAATGTCCGAAGCGTTTTTTCCTGTTGGTATATTCATCTGCAATATTCACTCCGCCAGTGTAACCAATATATCCGTCTATAACCGTTATTTTTCTATGATTTCTATTATTGAATTCACTGTCAAGCTGTCCTTTTAGCCTTGAAAACGGGGTTGCCCTTATACCGCTTATTTCAAGAATTTTAGCATAGTCTCCCGGTAACGTCTTCATACAGCCTATATCATCATATACAACGCGTACGTCAACTCCGCATTTAGCCTTGCTTTTAAGTATTTCGATAATCGAATCCCAAAGCTCTCCCTCTTCTATTATAAAATACTCCATAAATATAAACCGCTTAGCTCTTTTAAGATCATCAATCAGGCTTGCAAACAAGTTCTCCCCAAGAGGAAAATATTTGACTTCGGTATTTTCAAACATATGGCTTTCGGATATATTCGAAAGCATTTTCGCCTGCCCGTATGCCACCTTGTCCGATTCCCTTAAGCTCGAAAAAAGCTTTTCATCATCAACGCGCATCTTATGCATTTTGGCTTTCTCAAGTCTTTTTACATACTTTTTCTGCAGCTTTCTTGAATAAAATATCAAGTAAAGCATAAATCCCGCTATTGGCAGAATAAGAACGAAAAGTAACCACGGAATTTTATAATCGGGATTGTCCTCCGATGCTATTATTTTGATTACACATCCTATTTCCGTTATCCAAGCAAGAATATAAAAGTAGGGCACAAAATAGCATAAGGCGACAACAGTACTTATTACCGAAACGATTTCAAACACCGTGATCATCATAGCGATAATATATCTCACAGGTATATAATCTATTTCGTTTACAATTTCCTTTTTGCCTGCCTTGTATTTGTATATCCTTTTCATAATATCCCCCACGCAAAAAGGGCTGATTTAAGATCAGCCCGACAGATTTACTTGTTTTTTACGGATTTCACAAAATCAATACGCTCGTTAGCCACAGCTGTTCTTTCATTTGCGGCGGCAATCTGCGCTTCTCTTTCCTTCTGCATCAATACCTGTCTTTCGGAGGGCGACATCTTTGCTTCCTCCCATGTTGCCTTTGCTTCGGTCTTGGCAGCCTTGAAATTCGCCTTATCAACCTCGTGCTGCGCCTTAGTGCTTTCCTTCATATCGGAAAACGCCTTCTTAAAAAAATTCTTGATTTTTCCCATTGTAAATTCTCCTTTATTTTTTAAATTATTTATTAAGTATGCTGTCAGAAATTTCAAATATCTTTTCTGAATATTTCTTTTTTCTACTGTCGAGATACTTATCATGTAAAAGCTTCGTTACGGATACCATTCCGATACCCAAAAGTCCTATTACAATACCCGGTATCATAAGATCTCCTATAACCCTCATCGCAAGACACATTCCCGTACCGAGAACAAGAGAGCCTACCGTACCGAATACGTATGAAAACACCTTTACGGGGCGCTTAACACACTTGTCAAGCTCCTTAAGTCTGTCAATTTCGGTAATCTCTCTTGCCTCATACTGATTTCTGATTTTTTCTGCGATTCTTTCTTCGTTTGTCATTATTGTTCCTCCGTTTTCTTTAGTTTACGTTGATATTATACACATAGGTTGTTTTCGAAACGCTAATAAACCGTAAGCATTTTGAAAAAGAATTGTAAAAGAAATGTAAAAGCAAAGGCTTGCCAAGCTCTGACGAGATTTTGGCAAGCCTTTTTCTTTTATTCCATATTCAAAATTTCATCGGAAAGCTTCAGTATTTCCTCTCCGTATTTTTCCTTGTTTCTTTTCATCGTCACAAGAAATATAGGATAAGCCGCCGCCACGGGCACAGCTCCTACAATGCATACGATTATTCCAAACACCGTAATGCTCCATACAAGAATCATTGCCATACCCAGTCCGAAGATGAGCGCTCCCATAACACCGATTATCAGGGAAAGCGTCATAGAAAAGCTATGCACAAAGCTATCAAGCTTCCTTATTCTTTCGAGCTTTATTTCCTTTTCGCTTTTTCCTCCGTACTGCTTTCTTATATTTTCTATTTCCCGCCTTTCAGCCTCTGTAGGCGCTACGTAGCTGTATTCAAATTCATTTTTGTTCATTTACATTCTCCGATTTTATTCTTTTTACTTCTTTAAAGCCTTTTATTATCATCAGTATCGCAACCGAACACGTTAAAATACTTACAGCGCTTCCCGTTAACGTATTCATAAGCGAATTATTGATCTCCCCCTTGGAAAACGCCCATAGCATAGCGGTCTGTAACGCAAGAATAGATACGGCGCCGTCAACAAGGCTTAAATTTCTGATTGCCTCTGTAACAATATCGGCTTGCTTATGCGCCTTAATAAAATTGTGAATAGCCATACCTATCTTCACAAAGGTGTACAGTGCCGACACATAAATCATAATTCCGCTATAAACAAAGCCCTTCCCCTCAAAAATCATTTGAGCAATAGCTACCGAAAGAGCAACGTTCAACAGTAAAAGTAAAATTCCGCTTTTTAAGTATACCTTGGCATTTTTCAGTTGAAATGCTTTATTGCATTTTTTGTAACGAAGGAGTACACCTCCTCTTATAACGGTAAGAAAAATATAGTAAGCAGCAAGTGAGCCGTACCACACGGATCTTACAGCTAGTCCCATTATACCGTTAAATATTCCGTAAAGCACGCTTGAGGAAAACGAGACAAGTCCGCCTACAAACGTTCGGAAGCCAAAGCTATCAATAAGCTCGCGCGTAAATTTACCCGAGCGCACAAGCGCCGAGGCCCCTTTTTTTATTTTGTGTCGGTATATAACTAACGTATAAGCAGTATATCCAAGGGATGTTGCCGCAAAAGCGTAAATAATAAAGTTAACGTATCCTTGAGAGCGCAAAGCCAATACCGTTGATGCAACGATCAATACCGCCGTTATCGGGTAAAGCGCCGCAAGAAATCCTTTTCCCGGTTTTTTTAGCAGATCACGAATTTTCTTCATTGGCAGGTACCTTAAGGATAATGGTAAAAACGCTTCCCCTTCCAAGCTCGCTCTTTACGGATATTTCACCGCCGAGAATGTCTATTACCTTTTTTACAAGAGGAAGTCCCAGACCGTTTCCCTCTCCCGAATGGGAGGTATCTCCCTGATAGAACTTTTCAAAAATATGCTCTCCTGTTTCCCTTGAAATTCCGCAGCCCGTGTCCTTAACCGATACGACAACACGGTCTATATGCTCCTTCAGTGTTACGGTAATGCTTCCTCCGGGCTCCGTAAATTTTATAGCGTTGGAAATCAGATTATTCCACACTATTTCAAGATAGCTTGGGCTTGAATATATCACGGTATCGTCAAAATCACACTCAACGGTAAGATCCTTTTCCTCGATTACCTTCTCATAATTAAGCACTGCTTCAGATAGCATCTTAGTAAGATTTATTTTTTCATGCTCCATAATAACGTCTTGATTTTCAAGCTTGTTTAGCTTTAGAATATTGGATATAAGATCCGTAAGCCTGCGTGACGCCTGCATAACCGTTGAAACGTATTTTTGCCTTGTATCTCTATCAAGACTCTCATCCTGCAAAAGCGATACGTAATTCTGAATGATCGCCAAAGGAGTTTTTAACTCGTGAGAAACGTTTGATATAAAATCGGTTTTAAGCACCGCGCTTTTTTCAAGCGCCTCCGCCATTTTGTTAAGATCCTCCATAATGGCATCGTAACCGTTATATTGAGAATATTTATGCTCAAGCTCGATCCTTACGAAAAAATCTCCCGCCGTTATCTTTTCCGTCGCTTCAAGTATTTTTTTTACAGGTCTGTCAACCATTATCTTTCGTCTTATATAGTCTATTACCGTGCAAAGCGCAGATAACATAAATATAAGAATGAGAACTAAAACAGCAATAAGACCTTTATTTGAGGTTCTTTCCTCAATGTAATCAAAGACAAGAATAGCAATCTGCATCACAAGAGCGATAAGTACAAAAAAAGCAAGCACGCCCGATACCGAAATCGTACTGCGCCGTCTGTTATTCTTCATTTCAACACCGCCTTATAACCGAGTCCGTGAACCGTCAGTATTTCAAAACCGTCGCATAAGGACGTCTTATCTCTTATCTTCGCCATATATACGTCAACCGTTCTTGACGTAGCCGAGGAATCGTAATCCCAGAATTCCTCCATAAGAGCAGAACGTGTAAAGGTCTTCTTAGGATACGAAAGAAGCTTAAAGAGTATATCGAACTCACGTACGGTAAGCTGTATCTCCTCTCCGTCAACCGTCGCAGTCCTTTCCTCGATATTCATAATAAAATTACCTATCTTAATTTGCTTATCCGTTTCTATTCCCGCACGACGAAGCACCGCGTTTATTTTAAGAATCAACACGTCCATATCGAAGGGTTTTGTAACATAATCGTCGATTCCTATGGAATAGCCAAGCATCTTAGAGGGCTTATCGTCCTTGGCGGTCATAAAAATTATCGGCATACTTTTATCAAAGCTTCTTATGCTTTCGGCAAGCTCAAAGCCGTCTGCTTTCGGCATCATAATGTCTGTAAGAAGCATATCGTATTTAACCCTTTCCGTCGCAAGAAGCGCTTCCTCACCGTCAAAGCAAGAGGTAACCTCGTACCCCGCGTTGCGCAAGGAATATGAAACAAATCTATTCAAATCCTTATCGTCCTCTGCCACAAGTATACGTATCATAATACTTCCTCCTCTTTTTTATTTTATTGTATCATACAGCATCCGTATTTGCAAAAGGTTTTTGTTTTGTTAAAAAAATGTAAATTAAAACGCAGGACAAGAATAAAAAGGAGATTGTCACTTCTATTCTTGCCCTGCGTGTTGTTATATTTTATTTAATGCGGGTTTTTATCGTTTGTGGGGAAATTTTGCTTTTATTGTTCCTCGTCAACAAGACCGCAGTTCCATTCGTAGCTTGCAAATCCCATAGTTTCGCTGGGAAGATCCTGAGATATGTTAATTGCATTTTTTGAGGAATCCGTTACGTCAAGGGGAATCGAATCGGAATTTGAACCTATTCTTACGCTCCAATCCTCGGTATTTTCAAAGGTTACACTGTTTAAGGAGGAGCATCCGTAAAATGCCCATACGGCAATCTGCTTAACGCTGTCGGGAATATATACCGTTTCAATATTTACGCAGTTGAAAAACGCAAGTCCAATATATTCCACACCGTCGGGAATTATAACGTCTGTAAGAAGCTCGCCGTTCAAATACATATTTACCGTCGCATCATATTTCAGAGGGCTGCTGTTAATGCTGTTCAGCTTGATTTTAAGCCAAGCCTCCAAATCGGTAATGTATACGTTGACAATGGAGCTGCAGTTTTTAAATGCGTCAAGCTCAAATTCGGAAACTCC
>JAFVYY010000040.1 GCA_017508405.1 Clostridia bacterium | reverse complement strand
TAAACGGTGTCAACATTAAAAAGTACGATTACGACGAATATATGCAGATATTCTCAGTAGTATTTCAGGACTTTAAGCTCTTTGCCTTCACCCTCGGTCAGAATGTGGCTTGTGCGCCCACTTATGACCCCAAAAAGGTGGAGGAGTGTCTGAAAAATGCAGGCTTTGAGGATAGATATAAGTCCTTGCCTGACGGTGCGGAAACATATCTATACAAGCGTTTTGATAAATCGGGTATCGAAATTTCCGGAGGTGAAGCGCAAAAGATAGCCCTTGCAAGAGCATTATATAAGGATTCTCCCTTTATAATCCTTGATGAGCCAACGTCAGCTCTTGACCCTGTGTCCGAATACGAGATTTATAGTAGCTTTAACACAATAACTGGAGATAAGACCGCCATTTATATCAGCCACCGTCTTGCCTCCTGCCGCTTCTGTGACAATATCGTAGTTTTTGATAACGGCAGCATTATTCAGCACGGCAGCCACGAAAATCTTCTGTCCGATAAAAGCGGAAAATATCACGAGCTTTGGAACGCCCAAGCTCAATATTACACAACATAAATCAAGCGAGTGCTTTTTGCACTCGCTTTCTATCACCAGAACCAAATGTAAAATTCCTTTTACACTCTGCAAAACGGGACTCTATTGACAAATGTTGACTTTTATGATAAAATAAAATGCAGTAAAGAGATTTCTCTTTATTTTTAGAATACAGAAAGGAGAATGTATTTTATGGCTGAATATATTGTAAGATGCAGAAATTTAGTTAAAAAATACGGCAATTTCACCGCCTTCGCCGATTTGAGCCTTGATATCGAAAAGGGCAAGATCGTGGGACTTTTAGGTCCTAACGGAAGCGGTAAGACGACCTTTATCAAGACTCTTGCGGGACTTCTCACCGTTGACGGCGGTGTTTTACAGATAGACGGAATGGCGCCCGGAGTTGAAACCAAGGCGATAATTTCATATCTTCCCGAAAGACCATATTTCAACAACTGGATGAGGGTTAAGGACTGTCTTGAATACTTTGCAGATTTTTACAGCGACTTTGACAGACAGAGAGCGGAGACAATGCTTTCTGATCTCCATATATCCCCCGAGTCAAAATTAAGCGCCCTTTCCAAGGGTACTAAGGAAAAGGTTCAGCTCATCCTCGTTATGTCAAGAAGAGCAAAGCTCTATTTACTTGACGAGCCTATCGGAGGAGTTGACCCTGCGGCAAGAGATTATATACTTGAAACAATTATTTCAAAATTCGATAAGGATGCAACCATTGTAATCTCCACACACTTGATTTCCGACGTTGAAAAATACCTTGACAAATTTATTCTTATAAATCAGGGCAAGGTAATGCTTAACGGCGACGTTAATTACGTCAAGGAGGAGATGGGTATGTCCCTCGATACATATTTCAGGGAGGTGTTTAGATGTTCTCGAAACTTCTGAAATACGATTTTAAAAGTGTAAAGAAATACGGCTTACCCTTGATTATTGTAAGCTGGGGACTTGCGCTTTTTGGAGCGATAATGGGCTTCTTTGTGGGAAAAAACATTATGAACGCCGTCGACAATGATGCAGCCATATTCTCCACAGGCTTAGGCGCTATCGGTATAATAGGACTTATATATGCCCTTGCAATTTGCGCATCCGTAGTGGCGTTGTTCGTATACGTAGATTTTTATAAATCCCTTTGTACGGATCAGGGCTATCTTACCTTTACCCTGCCTGTTAAATCAACCACGTTACTTAATTCAAAGCTTGTAAACTCCCTTATATGGAATCTTATGAGCGCTGTTACCATTATAGGCGGAGTGTTCCTTGTGGTTCTTGGAGTTGTAATCGGCGGTTCTACGGGCGCTCCCGATATGGGCTCCACCGGTGAGGCCGTTGAGAGCATCTTTTCATTACTCGATTTCGGAAACGCCGTGTCTACAATTATAATGATTGTCGCCTACGCCATAAACACACAGGTTTTGTTCTTCATGGTTATATTCTTCGCATCAATCATAACTGACTCTCATAAGGCTGTAACCGCTATCGGATTAATAATCGCCACCAATATAGCATACTCTCTCATTTATTCCTTGGTAGCCTCAATAGTGTACAATGCGGTTGAATCCACAGGTGACCTTGCATCGATTCTGTCATCTCTCATATGTACGGCTTTGCTTATAGGCTCGGGTATAGGCTATTACTTCTTAACAAAGTATATGATGGAGAAAAAGCTGAATCTGTCATGATACTGCATGTACTCAGATGAACTTTATATAAAAAACCGTTGGAATTTTCCAACGGTTTTTCTTTTACAGTATTTTATTTAACACAGAGATAACAGCCTGTGCCATTGAAGCAAAGCCGAAGTCCGTGGGGTGGCAGTTGTCAACAGTTCCTTCGTTTCCGCAAAGGGCGGTTAAGTCCTTATTTGTGAGCAGATAAACGTTTTTATCGCCACGGGATAGGGCATTTTTATATGTTTTTGTAATAATATCAAGTCGCTCCGTTTCCCATTCGTTAAGCAACGCCTTGGGACGTGACATTATTATAATGGGCAGAGAAGGATGCTTTTCTCGTACAGCATTGAACATCTTTTCGTGGGTGGCTCTTAAATGCTCCTCGTTTGGCGCATTATGGTCATAATCAAGCACGAATACAGACATATCAAGCCCCTTAACGTAATCTATCATTGTGTCCTCAGCGCGGGCATTACCGGAGAAGCCGAGATTTATGTAATTACAGTCAAAATATCTTGACACAATACTTTCATAGCAGGTACCCGGTCTTGATGCGCATCCGCCCTGTGTAATTGATGAACCGTAGAACACAATGGGCTTTTCATAGGAATAAGGGGGCGGCGCTTCAATTCTCGCTCCGTCCGAAAGGCCTACGTATAGCTCCGTTACGTTACTGTATAATGGGAAATTAACGGTGACATCACGAAGTCCGCCGCATCCTACGTCTATGCAATCTTCATATCCGTTTTCAATGTTATACGGTGGAACGTATGTGTTTACATACACATTGTCAATATATAGGTCAAATCCCGCAGAACCGGCTAAGGCAAAGTGCGGCATTTTCCCAATGTTACTCATTGTGGCACGAATAGCAACGTAGGGGCTGTCGGTTCTGAATCTGACTCTGCCACCGGCTGTATTTGTGTGGAGATGATATACTCCCTCACTCACATTTTCAGCCACTTCCTCGGGCATTCTTCTGAAAAACCCATTTTCCTTATATATTCCGTATATTTTAAAAGGGGGATTTTCAATGTTGTAAAATTTAATATCCGATTTGGATGATACCCCGCATTTTGCGGAGAAATTATTGTCAATCTTTGAAATATCCATACTTTTTTCACCTTTTTCTAAGAATAGTAAAATCCACCTCAACAGTTGTGTAAAGGGATTCAAGAGAGGATAATTTTGCTTTGTCACTGTCAGATGTATGGTGATAATATGGCGTCATCGTAAATAGGTTCATTATACTCTCATTGCCTGAAATTTCAGTACCGTATGTGAGATTTTTGACACATATCATCTCAAATGCATCGTTTTTATGAACGTTAAGCTCGTTTAGATATACGGTTTCATATAAAACGCTTTTCATTTCATATAAATGCTTTGCACCCGATGCGCCGATAATAAGATAGCCGCCTTTTTTAAGCACCCTTGCAAATTCCTCGTAGGAAACGGGAGCAAATAAATTTATAATTATATCTGCGCTTTCGTTTTCCAAGGGCATGTTAAAAATATTTGAAACGGAGAAAAATGTATTTTCAATTTTCTTGGCTCTTGAACTTTTTGCTCCGTGCTCGGTTCCGTGCTTCGACATATCAAAGCCGATAACCGTGCTGTCAGAATATTTTTCAGCCACTCCCTCGGTGTAATAGCCCTCGCCGCAGCCTGCATCCACTATAACGTCCTTTGGAAGATCCGAAATAAGTTCAATTAAATATTCACGTATTTTAGCGTAGCTTCCACCCGAAAAGAAAGCTGTACGCGCTTTTATCATCTCCTTTGATTCGCCCGCTTTTGCGTTGTTCATCTTACCCGGATTAAGTAAATTTACATATCCGCTCTTTGCAAAATCATAGGAGTGAGAGCTTTCGCACTTTAAGGAATTTCCAACCTTTTCGAGCTTAGATTGGCATATAGGACAGATAAGACCCTTTGGAATTGTCATTTATGTTCTCCCTTATCTTGATTTTTGTCTTTATGTATATTATAATACTATTAAGAGAATAAAGCAAGTTTTTTGGAGGATTTATGCTCAGCCTTAATGAAATTTATACTGTTGAAATCGAAAGCGTAAATAATTTAGGTAACGGTGTTGCCCATATTGACGGCATAGCAGTATTTATATCCTGTGCAATAGAGGGTGATATCTGCACTGTGAAAATAGAGAAGCTTTACTCCTCCTATGCTATTGCAAAGCTTGTTTCGGTGGATACCCCATCGCCATACCGTGTTAAAGTTGACTGTCCCTGCTATAACGAGTGCGGAGGCTGCAGCTATCTTAATTGCACTCTTGATTTTGAGAACTACTCAAAGGAAAAAGCAGTTAAGGACATGCTTAAAAAATTCGGCATTGAAGCTGAGGTTGAAAAAACAGTCTGTCCTGTGTCTTCAAAGTACAGAAACAAGGTGGTTTTATACTATGGGGACGGTGGATTCGGATACTATAAGCAGGGTACAAATCAAGTGGTTGCCCACAGAGAATGTAAAATGAACTGTGACGAATTTGATAAAATCGCAGAGCATTGCTTAAAAGAGCTTAATAAATCCGGCTTACGCGCTTTATTTATAAGAAGAACGGAAAAATCGCCAAGGGAGTATATGGTAAGCCCCATTTACGACAAGAAAGCCGATATAATAAGGGCATCAACGTCTCTTGTAAATGCATTTCCCTCGGTACGCACCGTACTTTTGGGGGTGAATCGTGATAAGGAATTTGTTTTTGAAAAAACAAGCTTCACAACCGTATACGGTGACGGATGTATAGAGGACGAAATGTGCGGACTTAAATTCCGCATTTCTCCAAAATCCTTTTACCAGATTAACCACTCCTGCGCCACTGCCCTTTACGAAAAGGCAATAGAGCTTCTTGACGCCAAAAGCACAGACATGGTAGCCGATCTTTTCTGCGGTACGGGTACAATTGGCATGATAGCGGCAAAGCGTACGGGAGCTAAGGTTATCGGTGTGGAAATCGAGGAAAGCGCCGTTAAGGATGCAAAAATCAATGCAAGGCTTAACGGAATCAAGAATATAGAATTTTTTGCAGACGATGCAAAGAATTTTGATAAAGAGGTGGATTCCTGTATTATCGACCCGCCGAGAAAGGGCTGCTCCAAACTTATGATAGATACCCTCTTACGCTTAAAGCCTAACCGCATTGTTTACGTTTCCTGCAATCCCGACACAATGGCAAGGGATATAAAATTGCTTTCGGATGAATACAAAATCGCCTCCCCCGTTAGTGTTTTCAATATGTTTCCCAAAACGGCGCACGTCGAGTCGGTCGTGTGTCTCACACGACGACTCGACAACTAAGTTCGCCTACGGCGAGTGAAGTTGCTGCGCAGTGAAGTTTTGGCTATCGCCAAAGTGAAGTTTGCGCCAAGTTGGCAACGCCAACTTTTTATGGCGCAAGTGAATAGT
>JAFVYY010000039.1 GCA_017508405.1 Clostridia bacterium | reverse complement strand
TACACGGGCGGTATCTTTGATATGTGGAACAAAATGGACGGTAAAACACGCAGAAATTCCGCATTAGTAGTGTCACCCTATGACCATAGCGACGGATGTAGAGAAAATTCAATTGTATTCAAAAACGGCAAACGTAAGGAAAAATTCGGTAAGAATTACCCAATTGATTGGTTTGATAACATAAGGAAAGGGAAGCTTTCGGGATTTGAAAGAGGCAAGGTAACCTATTACACGATTTTTGAAAATGTGTGGCACACGGATGAATTTTACAAATCAAAAAAGAGCTTGACTCTCGCCTTGGGTACGGGTAGAATTACATATACGTATGATCCCGAGGATCCACCAAAATTCAAGGGCGGTCTTTCCTGTAATTTCGGCGGAGCGCAGTATCAGCAAGGAGCAGGCTTGCGTGATGACGTAATTTCTGTATACACCGAGCCCTTTGCAACCAATACAGTTGTACAGGGTAAAATGACCGCAAATCTTACAGTCTCATCCGACTGCGAGGATACCTGCTTCTATATGCGAATAAGCATTGAAAAGCCCGAGGGCGACTACGGCTTGCGTGACGATATTACAACTCTTTGTCATCAGCTTGGCGACTATACGCCAAATACGGACGTTGCTCTTGACTTCACCTTTGACGAGCATAGCTTCCTTGTAAAGAAGGGGGAAAGACTTCGCATAGACATATCCTCCGCAGACAATGAAAACTATGTTCGTCACACAAACGTAAAGGGACTGTACAGTACCGTTGCCTCGGTGAAAATCGCTAAAAACACAGTTGACCTTGCAAAATCCAATATTACTTTACCCATAATTTAAAGGAGTGAATAATGAAAGCAATTGATTTAATTAACGCAATAAATGAGGGCGGATACGCAGGTGAGGTAACCTGCGATACCATAAAGGCGGGAAGCCCACATAAGGAGCTTAACAAGGTTGCAATAACTATGTTTGCAACCGTTGATACGGTAAAGAAAGCGATGGAGTGGGGAGCCGATATGCTCATAGTTCACGAGCCTACCTATTACGACCATATGGAGGTAATAAGAAAGGAAACTCCTGTAATTAAAGCAAAGCGGGAGCTTATTGAAAGGAGCGGAATGACTGTTTACCGCTACCATGACCGTATGCACCACAGAGAGGTTGACCAGATACCCGAGGGCGAGGTATATTATCTCGGACTCAAAGGCAAAACGGAAAAGACACCCTATTCCGCATCCTACCTTTTTACAAGCGACGAGCCTGTAACCGCTATGGAGCTTGCCGAAAAAATGGAAAGGGATCTTAATATTGCCCACGTAAGAATTGCAGGTACAAGAAATAAAAAGGCAACGAAAATCGCCCTTTGCTTCGGAACTCCGGGGGGAGTGTTTGATTTACTTCAAAGAGATGACGTTGAAATCGTGCTTACGGGAGAAGCCTGTGAGTGGATGCTTGGAGAATACGCAAGGGATGCGGATGCCCTCGGCTTCAATAAAACCCTTATCGTTATGGGTCATATCGGCTCAGAGCGTGACGGAATGAGACTTCTTGCGGAAAAACTTAAAAAAGCCTACCCTGTGTTTGAAACAAAATATATTGAGTGCGGTGAGGTATATACCTATACCGATACCGAGGAGTAATATATGAAGCCTATTATAGGACTTACAGCTTCGGTACAGGATGACGGCTCAATATCACTTTTAGAGGCGTATTCAAGAGCTATAGAAAAATGCGGTGGCGTTCCAATTTTGATACCGTATGTAAAAAATACAGACATTTACGATGACATTATTAAAAAATGTGACGGAATTTTTATAACGGGAGGGGCGGATATAGACCCCTGCCGATACGGAAAAGCTAAAAAGAACACGTGCGGGCAGTTACAGCAGCTGCGCGATGAAATGGAGCTTTATATTCTCGATGAGGCCATGTGTAAAAACAAGCCCATTCTTGCTGTGTGCAGAGGAATACAGCTTCTAAACGTTTATCTTGGAGGAACACTGTATCAGGATATTCCGACAGAATATCCGTCAAAAATAAATCATACGCAAAAAGAGGGCAGATTCGAGCCTTCCCATAGCGTGGGAGTGGTTAAGGATTCCCCCCTCTGTAAGCTCGTGCTTAAGGATGTTATGACCTCAAACAGCTTCCACCATCAGGCGATAAAGGATCTTGCCGTCGGTCTTGAAGCTATGGCGTATGCGGAGGATGGAATTATTGAAGCTGTATATCTTCCGTCGAGATATTACGTAAGAGGCTACCAATGGCATCCCGAAAGGCTTTTTGACACGGATACCGATAATAAGAAAATATTTTCTGATTTCATAAATGCTTGTAAAGAGGTGAAAGAGCAATGAGTAAAAAGAGAAAGGCTTTAAGAGTAATAGGAATAATTTTAGCGTTTTTATGCGTGTTTTTCTTAGTGATAAACATAATTCCGCCAAAGAAAAACGTAGAAAGCAACCCCTTTATTGTAGGCGACGGCAAGCTTCCTATGATAGCTGCGCACCGTGGCGGCGGAGCTTGCAATCCGGAAAACACAATGCTTGCATTCAGAGAAGCGGTAAAGACCTATGGGGTGGAAATTATCGAGAGCGACCTTTATCTTACAAAGGACGGTTACCTTGTATATAATCACGACGATTACATAGATGAAACCTGTAACGTAAACGGCGATCTTACCCTTGACGAGGTTGAGGAGCTTTGCGATGATAAAGCAAACAGACATTATATCAAGGATATGACCCTTGCAGAGCTTCAAAAGTACAATTTCGGATATTATTTTGAAAACAAGGATGGCGAAAGAATATATAAAAGCGAAACAAATCCCGAATCAAAGGGCTTACAAATCGCAACGGTTGAGCAGCTTTTTGAGGAATTTTACGTATCAAACCCCGATCTTATGTTTATAGTTGAAATAAAGGATAGTGGAGAAAGAGGATATAAGGCTTGCAAAATTCTTTACGAAACACTTGAAAGATATCCCGAGTATATGGATCAGATAGTTGTCGGTACGTTCCATGATGAGATTGAAACAGAGCTTAAGGAAAAATATCCCGACCTTCACAGAGGTGCGCCGACAGGCACAGCGGCAAAGTTTATTGTAACACAGATGCTTAAAGTGAACATTTTTGATACAAGTGACTTTACCTGCTTGCAGATACCTACGGATTACGACGTTGGAATTACACTTAATCTTGCAAAGAAGGGATATATCAGAAGAGCCCACAGACGAAATATTGCCGTACAATACTGGACAATTAACGATGAGGAAACTATGAGAAAGCTTATTGATATGGGATGTGACTGTATTATGACGGATAACCCCGAGCTTTTAAAGAGCGTACTTGATGAATATAGAAGCAGAGGATAATATGGAAATTAAAATTTTTGATGCTTTGCCTGACGATGCGCTTAAAATACGCATTGACGTGTTTGAGGGAGAGCAGAATACCCCTGACGGAGAGGATGAAATCGACGCTTTTGCAAAGCACCTTGTCTTGTACGACGGCGGAAAAGCAATAGCCACCTGCCGTATATCTCCCATGGAGGAAAGAAACGTATATTTGATTGGCAGAATAGCAGTGATAAAGGAGCTTCGCGGCAAAGGAATCGGTAAAGTGATAATCGAATCCGCAGAGGAATATTTGAAAGAAACAGATTGCGCAACCGCAAAAATCCGTTCCCGATATCAGGTTAAGGACTTCTACATAAAATGCGGATATGAAATATGCTCCGATATCCTATACGAGGACGGTCGTCCGTATATCTGGGTCAAAAAGTCTGTAAATGGACAAAAAGGCGGCATACGTATATGAAAATATTATCCTTTGGAGAAATAATCTGGGATGTTTATCCGGACAAAAGTCATATAGGCGGTGCGCCCCTTAACTTCGCAGCCCACGCCGCAAAGCAAGGCGCAGAATCATATCTTGTATCTGCTATTGGTGACGATGACTTGGGAAAAGCAGCCCTTTCAGAGCTTGATAAGTTTGGAATAAACAGGGATTTCGTATGCGTCAAAAAGGGAAAAAGTACGGGGAAGTGTACGGTTTTCCTTGATTCCGACGGAGTTCCCTCCTTTGATCTCGAAAAAGAAAGCGCATATGATGAAATTGATATAAACGACGGGCTTCTTTCAATCAGCTTCGATGCCGTTTCTTTTGGAACTCTCGCCATTAGAAATGAAAAAAGCAGACACTCCCTTGAGAAAATTATTGAAAAGAGTATAGCAAGAACAGTATATTGCGATATTAATCTTCGTTCGCCCTATTTCAGTCAGGGTACAGTTGATTTTGCCCTTAAAAGCTGTAAGATCTTAAAAATCAGCGATACTGAGCTTGACTACCTGAGAAATAATGTATTAAGAAGCCAAATTACAGATTGCGAATACCTTCTTTGGAAGCTGTGCGAAAAATACGAAAATATAGAATTGGTTCTTCTCACCTGCGGAGAAAGAGGGGCTTACGTTTATCGCAGCTTCAACAGAAAAATCTACTACCGCAGAGCCTTGCCCGTTACAGTTGTATCAACGGTCGGAGCGGGTGACAGCTTCGGAGCGGTATTCCTCACGGAATATCTGTCTGGAAAAAGTATAGATGTATGCCTCGATAGAGCTATTTGCATATCTGCACAAGTGGTATCGAGGGAAGAGGCCGTTCCTTTGGATATTTAACTAAAATTGGACAAATTTGTCCATTACCCTTGAAATTAATTGCGCATATATGTTATAATTATTTTACTAATAAAATTTTAAAGGAGATTATACCAATGGCAAACAGATTTATACTTAATGAAACCTCTTACTTTGGCGCAGGCTCCAGAGCAGTTCTTGCGGATGAGATCGCAAAGAGAGGATTTAAAAAGGCTTTCGTTGTAGCTGATAAGGATCTTATCAAGTTCGGCGTAGCTAAAATGGTTACAGACGTTCTCGGCGATTTCCCCTATGAGATCTTCGCAGAGTTCAAGGCTAACCCCACAGTAAAGAACGTTAAGGACGGCGTTGAAGCATATAAGGTTTCCGGCGCTGACTTCATCATCGCTATCGGCGGCGGTTCCTCTATCGATACATCTAAGGGTATTGCTACTATCATTGCTAACCCCGAGTATGCAGACGTTGTATCTCTTGAGGGCGTTGCTCCCACAAAGAATAAGTGCGTTCCTATCATCGCTCTTCCCACAACTGCCGGTACAGCTGCTGAGGTTACAATCAACTACGTTATTACAGATGAAGAATCCGGTAGAAAGATGGTTTGCGTAGACCCTAACGATATTCCCGTTCTTGCTATCATCGATGCTGAGCTTATGGCTTCTATGCCTAAGGGCCTCACAGCAGCTACAGGTATGGACGCTCTCACACACGCTATTGAGGGCTACATTACAAAGGGCGCTTGGGAGCTTTCCGATATGTTTGAAATCAAGGCTATCGAGCTTATCGCTAAGAATCTTCGTACAGCTACATTTGACGGTAAGAATATGGAAGCTCGTGAGAATATGGCTCTTGCACAGTACGTTGCAGGTATGGCATTCTCCAACGTTGGTCTTGGCTGCGTTCACTCCATGGCTCACCCCCTCGGAGCAAGATTTGATATCGCTCACGGCGTAGCAAATGCTCTTCTTCTTCCTATTGTTATGGAATACAATATGCCCGCTTGCGAAGCTAAGTACGTTGAAATCGCAAAGGCTATGGGTGTTGATACAACAGGTATGACAGTTGCAGAGGGCGCTAAGGCTGCTGTTGATGCAGTTAAGAAGCTTTCTCTTGACCTCGGTATTCCCCAGACACTTCGTGAAATCAATATTCCCGAGGATGCTCTTGAGCTTCTCTCCAAGGACGCTTTCGCAGATGTTTGCACAGGCGGTAACCCCAGAGAAATCACAGATAAGGATATCCTTGATCTCTACAAGAAGGTATATTAATAGGAGTGCCTGATATGAAGAACATTCTTGAATCTAAGTTTTTAAACGAATATTGCGCAACTGCTGCCAATATGTACCGTCTCGGCTGGGACGAGCGTAACGGCGGTAATATCTCCTACCTTCTTACAGAAGAGGAGGTTAAAGAGGTTCTTGATACCGATAAGGTAGTAAGACTTATTCCCCTCGGCTTTGACGCTACTGAGCTTGCAGGTAAGTATTTCCTTGTAAGCGGAACAGGTAAGTATTTTAAGAACTTTGTCGGCGACCCTGAAAACAACGTTGGTGTATTCAGAATTTCAGCTGACGGTCAGAATGCAGAGCTTCTTTGGGGCTATGCTGATGGCGGCAGATTCACAAGTGAGCTTCCCGCTCATTTGATGAGCCATATTGCAAGACTCAGAGTTGACCCCACAAACAGAGTTATTATGCACACTCACCCCACAAATCTTCTTGCAATGACTTATATGTTTGATCTTGATACGGTTAAGTTCACACATAAGCTTTGGCAGATGAACACCGAGTGTATCGTAGTATTCCCCGATGGTGTTGAGGTTCTTCCTTGGATGCTTTGCGGTACTAACGAAATCGGTGAAGCAACAGCTGAAAAGATCGCTCTTTCCCGTACTGTTATCTGGTCCATGCACGGTATCTACTGCGCAGGTCACGACCTTGATGAAACCTTCGGTCTTGTTGAAACAGTAGAGAAGGCTGCTCAGATCTATATGATGACAGAGGCTTGCGGCGGCGCTAAGAACCTTATCTCCGACGACCAGCTTAAGCTTCTTGCAAAGAGATTTAATCTTACATACAGAGACGGAGTTATCTGATAACTCGGACATAAAATTCAAATACGTATAATAAAAATCCCGACAAACCTCAGTTTGTCGGGATTTTTTAATGTTTGTTGAGCTTGCTGTTAAGCTGGCTTTCCGTACGCCTTGCAAAGAACAGAACGACAATTGTCCAAATTATTGCATAGGCAACAATGAATGCACCTGTGAAAATCAGAAGCACGGTCAGCTTGAAGGGTATCCAGGAATTTATAAGATAGCAGAGCGTATACGTTACATACAGGGTCGAAAAATGTATAAGCAAGGATTTTGCAATGGACCAATGCTCGATTTGATTAAAAACACTCACTCCTGCGTGTATGAAGGCAATAATATATGTTGAAATTATAGCGGAAAACATTTCGATTCCACTCACCGAAAAGTCTTCGATCGTAAGGTGGAGAATAAGATAAATAATAGCTGCTACAATAGGGCCGAATCCACCGAAAATCGCGCCCCTGTGTATGAAAATCTTGAAATATCTGTTCATTTAATAAGCCCTAACCTTTCTTTAACAGTCTTTAGCTGACGCCTCGAAACGTAGTCCTTGTGTCCGCCCTCAAAAATCACACGGATAGCGCCGCCGAAGGAGGACTCGAATTTTTTTATCTTTTTTATGTTGGCAATGCAGGACTGATTTATTTTTATAAACACTCCCTCAAGCATTTCTTCAATAACGTAAAGTCTTTCCTTTACCCGTATATGCGAATTTCCGATTATTGCGTAAACCTTAGAGTCCTCAACGGTAAAGCACTCAACATTATTTGTATCAAGCTTTATTATCTCGCCGTCCCCATATCCCATAATTGTTTTTGAATTACGGTTTAAAATATTTTCTATTTCTTCAATAAGAGGGGTTTTATTTTTTGCGATAATCAGAATTTTATCTTCTTTGCATAAAGGGTCTATCTTTATTTCATATTCCACGTAATCATCTCCCTTCCATCTTATTTTCGCACAAAACGCCAAAAAAATCAATAGGGATAAATTATTCGGCATTTTTTTCGGCTTAATCGGTTACCGCAGGGAGTATTATATGTAAAATATTTTATATTATATTGAAATAATGCTTTTTTTGTGATAAAATGAAATGTAAAGCATTGTGGAGGTACGGTATGGATATTACAGCATTAAAGAAAAACCAGTCTACTGTTAAAGCGCAGGTCAGACGTGACGTTGTGTCGGTTTTATCCCAAAAAAGCAGTATTACAAAAAAGGAGCTTTTTGAAGCGGTGTATGATTTATCCTCCCTTACCGAGGAGGAAAGACATGATGCTAACGTGGACAGTCCGGCCGTTCTTTACCGCTCCCTTATCGGTGCCGTTTTGACAGATGCTATCGAAATGGGTGAAATTTCCTATGAAGGAAACGTGTATTCTCTTAACAGGGACACACCTCTTTACATCAGGGGATATGAGGTTAAGGAATACGTAAAGGGCATTCTAAAGGAAAATGTACCGTACACCAAAAAGGAAATTTTCAAGAAGTGCGAGATTGCTTTCGGAACAAACTCTACGGTTACGAATAAGGATGACAACCGTCTGAGAGCTTATGTGGGAGAATATCTTAATACCTGTGAAAGGAAAGGTACTGTTACCGTTGAAAACGGAGCTTATTATCTTTCAAAGGAAACAGAAAGCATAATTGATTCTTACGATAATTTTATCGGCACTCTTAATTCAAAGGGCGGAGAAAATTTTGAAAGATTCGGCGCTATGCTTCTTCGTGCCTTTTACGAGAAGGCAGGTGTCACCGTTGACGAATGTAAGGTTACCGGAGGCAGCGATGACGGGGGAATTGATATAGTGGTAAGAACCACTGATAAGCTGGGATTCAAGGAATTTATTTGCGTGCAAGCAAAGGCGAGAAGAAACGCCCACGTTACGTTAAAAGAGGTAAGAGAGTTTATAGGAGCTATGCACACGCAGGGCGGAACAAAGGGTATATATCTTACCACGTCCGTATTTCACGAGGATGCTAAGCGTCTTATTGAGGACGTTCATAACGTAACTGCCATTGACGGTGCTATCCTCTATAAGATAGCAAAGGAATGCAACGTAAACGCTCTATGAAAATATCAAGTATAGAAAACGAGCTTATGGGTAAGGCGGACAGCAGATACAAGGAATTCCACAGCGCGCTTATCCCGGGAGTTTCTAATATTCTCGGTGTAAGGCTGCCCGAAATAAGAAAAATAGCAAAAAAATACGTGGGAACGGATTTGGGCAATGAATTTCTTTCACAGCTGCCCCATAACTTTTATGACGAATATATGCTCCATGGTATTATGATAGGATATATGAGAGCGGATTATTTGAAGACCGAAAAATACGTCACAGATTTTTTACCTTACATAGACAACTGGGCGGTTTGCGACAGCTTTGTTTCTTCTCTTAAAACATTTTTTAAGAACAGAGAATCAGCTTATGAATTTGTTAAGACACAGTTGAAATCCGATAGTCCTTACAGAATAAGATTTGCTCTTGTAGCTCTTCTTAATTATTATACGGATGACCGTTATGCAAGGGATGCGTTGACCCTCGCCGTATCTGTTTCGAAAAACAGCCATTATTATGTAAAAATGGCTTTAGCATGGCTTATCAGCGTATTTCTTGTAAAGCAATATGAAATAACCGCTCCAATTATTGAAAACAGGCTTTTACCGTCTTGGATACATAACAAATCCATACAAAAGGCAAAGGAAAGCTTCAGAATATCCGACGAAAGGAAGGCTTACCTTAAATCACTTAAGGTAAAGGAATAAAATGAATTACGCCACTATTAAATATAATGATATCAGCAACGGTCCCGGAATCAGAACGTCCCTGTTTGTAAGCGGATGTACCCACCGATGTAAAGGCTGCTTTAACAGTATAGCGTGGGATTTTAACTACGGTGAGCTTTTTGATAAAAAGGTAGAGGATGAAATTATCGAATCATTGAGACAGCCTCACATAAAGGGCATTACCCTGTTAGGCGGAGAGCCCTTTGAGCCCCAGAATCAGGGCGCTCTTTTAGAGCTTACCAACAGAATAAGAAAAGAGCTTCCAAATAAGAATATATGGTGCTTTTCCGGATACACGATCGAAGAAATGCTTACGGGTAAGCTTTCGGAATGTGAAACCACAAGACCTCTTCTTGAAAATATTGACGTTCTTGTTGACGGAAAATTTGTAGAGGAGCTTAAGAGCCTTATGCTTAAATTCAAGGGGTCGTCAAATCAGCGAACTATCCTTGTAAAAGAAACACTTGAAAAAAAAGAAATTGTCCTCTGGGATAAATGATAGGAGATATTATGGAAAATTTAAAGGTGAAAATCAAAAAGCTTAATGAAAGGGCGATCCTTCCTACCTACGGCTCACCATACGCTGCAGGAGCAGATTTGTACGCTTGTATAGATGAGGACGTAACTGTTGAGCCTCATAAAACGGTTTTTATTAAGACAGGGCTTTCTATGGAGATCCCCGTAGGCTTTGCAGCCTTTATATATGCACGTAGCGGTCTTGCTTGTAAACGCGGACTTGCTCCCGCAAATAAGGTAGGCGTTGTAGACTGCGATTACAGAGGAGAGGTTATGGTTGCATTGCATAATCATTCTGACAAGGCAGAAACCGTCGCTGTGGGGGAAAGAATAGCTCAGCTTGTGATAGCTCCCTATTATACAGCGGATATTGAAGAATGTGAAGAGCTTTCCGATACAGTTCGCGGAGAGGGCGGCTTTGGCTCAACAGGAAGAAAATAAGGAGAACTGTAATGAATTTTAACGATAAAGAAAAAGCAATAGTATGTCTTATAAGGCACGGACAAACGAACTGGAACGTAGAAGGAAGAATGCAGGGACGAGAAGAGGTTCCTCTTAACGAAAATGGTATAGCCCAAGCCAAGGAGGCGGCAAAGGGAATGAAGACTGCCTGCGACGCTATCGGTCTTCATTTCAACAAGATCATCTCAAGCCCGCTTGAGCGAGCAGTTGATACAGCCAAAATAATTAAGGATGCTATAGGCTGCGACTATTTCGGCACGGATGAAAGATGGCTTGAAAGAGATTTCGGTTCTCTTTCGGGATATACCTATGATGATTATGCAAGAGCTATTCACGCTAATGCAAAGGGCGTTGAGGATATTGAGTCTGTTGAAGCTATGATGGAAAGAGCAAAAAGCTTCTTTTCGGAAATGGTAAAGCCCGGCGACAGAATCCTTGTACTTACACACGGTGCAATGGCGTCAACACTTGCCAAAAACAGTAATAAGCCCGCATATATCCCACCCGAGAAGGTTGGCGGAGTAGGTAACTGTCACGCATCCTTCTACACCTATGAAAACGGCGAGATCACACTTGAGGGATTTAATATAGCTCCCTCGGATGTTGCCGAATTTGTTAAAAGCTGCGTGGAGGAAAAATGAAAAAAATCATAATATCGGTAATTCTTGTTTTGCTTCTTCCGATTATACTTGTATCCTGTAATGATTATGACGAGGATTACGTTTACGACGGACAAGCCCTTATAGGTAAATGGCAGGAGCTGGATTTTGATGAGGGCTTTTATAAGGTATACGATTTTAAGGCTGACGGTACAGTTACCTATGCAAGCTGTATATACGGAATGATTCCCGACGGATACGTAACCGCAGAATACAAGGTTGAGGGTACGAATACTCTCGTTCTTACAGAGGAGCTCTACGGGAAAACGGTTGTCAGCAGAATAAATTTCTCGATTAATGAAAAAAATGTTCTTGTAATGTTTGCAGACGGTGAGGTAATAAATAAGCTTGAACCGTATAAGCTCAGCTATGATGAAGAGTCTCCCATTAAGGGAAAATGGCTCAGCGTAACTCCCACCCAGACAGATCTTTTCTGGTTTGGAGATGACAGCGAATGTTATGTTTTTCCTGACGTAAAGGGCGAAATCGGGGAAGACGTGGATGATTTTATAATAAACGGCGATTTTGCATATGTTAAAACCATACTGTATTCAACCGAGGGTAATATTGTAAATCTTTGCTTCGCTGACGAATTTATAGTTTCTGAGGAAAGTGTAATTACAGGTGAATATAAAATAGAGAACGGTAAGCTGGTAATCAGCTCTGGCGGAAAAACCGTCATTGAGCTTGAGAGGTGTGAATAATGGAATTATATGAAAAGAAGCTTTCGTCGGAGCAGATATTCGACGGAAAGGTAGTAAAGCTTTTTGTGGACAGAGTTGAGCTTCCAGACGGTAAGGAAGCCATTAGGGAAATCGTTCGTCATCCGGGTGCCGTATGCGTAATTCCCGTCACTGATGAGGGCGATGTGATTATGGTAAAGCAGTACAGATATGCCTTTGAGCAGGTAATGCTGGAAATCCCCGCAGGTAAGCTTGAACCGGGTGAGGACCCCCTTGAAGCTGTTAAAAGAGAGCTTGAGGAGGAGAGCGGAGCGGTTGCCCATAACATTGAATATATGGGTGAAATTTTTACAACGGTAGCGATTTTTGATGAAAAAATCCACGCATACCTTGCTACAGAGCTCGAATTCAAAAAGGCTCATCCCGATGACGATGAGTTCTTAGAGGTTGAAAAAATTCCTCTTTCCACCCTTGTCGATATGGTAATGAAAGGCGAGATAAGGGATGCGAAAACACAGATAGCTATCCTCAAAGCAAATAATATCATATCGTCAAGAAAAAAATAAAAATTAAAGGAAAATGAAATGGAAAAATATATTAGTGTTGAAAGAACGAGGATGATTGACGAAGCGTCCTATGGACACGTTCCCACTCCTCTTACAACATCACTTCTTCGTTTTGTGCTTGTTTATCTTATAGCGACCCTTGCCGGCGGAATAATATCGTCGGTCCCCCTTGCATTTTATCTTTTTTTGAAAACGGATTTCATGCAGGTTATAAGCGATGCAGCCAGTGGTGCAATATCTATGGATGCATACGTCGAAAAAATAAACGAGATACTTTCAAACGTTCCGCCCGTATTTATGCTGATAAATCTATTTTGCACGGCAACGAGTATCATTGCGGCAATTGTATACTGCAGATATATCGAAAAAAGAAGCGTAGCATCAATGGGACTGAGGAAGGGAAATGCCTTTCTTGAGTATACGGTTGGCGCAGGTATAGGCGTAATTATGTACGCCCTTACCTTCCTTATTGCTTATGTAAGCGGTTCGGTTACGGTAAAGCTCAACCCTGAGGGATTTATGCCTATTAT
>JAFVYY010000038.1 GCA_017508405.1 Clostridia bacterium | reverse complement strand
CGAGGACATCCTCGGCTCATATCTTGTTAAGCTTAACACTTTCCCATTGACCGACCGTGATATGCGTGAGTCTGCAAAGCTCTTGCACCTTATAGGAGATTTTGAGCGTATTTCCGACCACGCCGTAAACGTTATGGAATCCGCAGAGGAGCTTAAGGAAAAGGGAATGGAATTTTCCGAGTTTGCTATGGGTGAGCTTCAGGTAATTACCTCTGCCGTTAAGGAAATCGTTGAGCTAAGCTTTGCGGCGTTTGAGAAAAACGATGTTGAAGCCGCAAGCAGGGTTGAGCCTCTTGAACAGGTTATTGACAACCTTAAGGAAAAGCTTCGTACAAGACATATCGAAAGACTTCAGAACGGCGGCTGTACAATTGAAGCCGGATTTATCTGGAGTGACCTTCTTAATAATCTTGAAAGAGTTTCCGACCATTGCTCAAACATTGCGGGATGCGTTATTGAAATGGCACAGGGAAGAATCGATCTTCACCAATATCTTAAGAGCATCAAGGAGGGCAAGGGAGACTTCGTTGAGCAGCTTGAGGAGTACAGCAGAATTTACTCTGTATAAAAGCGAGATTGATTCGGTAAGCATTGAACAAAAGCATATAAAAAAGAGATTTACGCAATTTTGCGTAAATCTCTTTTCTTGTTGATTTTCTCAGCGAAGCTTTGCGCTGAAGTCTGCCATCATATCGGAAATTTTAATCTGTTGAGGGCAAACCGCCTCGCAGGATTTACAGCCTATGCAAGCGGAGGGGCGCTTGTTCTCAGGCATAGTTCCCACCACCATAGGAGCGATAAAGCCGCCCTTTGACATTGTATACTCATTATAAAGCTCAATGATTTTGGGAATATCAAGCTCCATAGGACAATGGTCGGTGCAATATCGGCAGGACGTGCAGGGAAGGGATGCCTTGCATATCATATCGTCCCTTACTTTCATAAGAGCCGCCGATTCCTTATCGTTTAGGGGCTTTGATTCATTAAAGGTTTTTATATTTTCGCAAAGCTGGTCGAAATTAGACATTCCCGAAAGAGTTACCTTGACCTCGGGTAAGCCCTGTATAAAGCGAAATGCCCATTCGGGAGCTGTGTAATCCTTGTTGGCTTCCTTAAGAATATCCGTATATTCCTGTGGAAGTGTGGCGAGCTTACCGCCTCGCACAGGCTCCATAACGAATACGGGCATACCGAGCTTCGTTACCATTTCTATCTTTTCCTTGCCCTGCTGGAACTTGTAGTCGAGATAGTTTATCTGCAACTGACAAAATTCCATACCATCACCGTAAGCATCAAGAAATCTTTTCATCGTTTCTAAGCTTCCGTGGGTGGAAAATCCCAAATGGCGGATACGTCCAAGCCGTTTTTGCTTTAGAAGATATTCGTAAATACCGAATTTAGGGTCAAGATATTCGTTTACGTTCTTCTCGCAAAGGTTATGCACAAGATAGAAATCGAAATAGTCAACCTTAAGTCTTTTAAGCTGCTTTTCAAAAATTTCCTCCACCTTATCCATATTGGATACGTCATAGCCGGGAAACTTAGTCGCTAAATAATAGCTTTCTCTCGGGAATTTTGAAAGCACGTTTCCCATTGTAATTTCCGAGTTGCCACCGTGATATCCCCACGCCGTGTCGAAGTAGTTTACACCGTTGTCAATGGCGTACTTTACCATTTCATAGGTCTTTTCCTCATCTATATCGTTATAGCCTTCTTTTGTGGGTAAACGCATTGTACCCATACCGAGGGCAGAAAGCTTTAATCCTTTAAAATCATTATATATCATATTATTCTCCGTATCCTTCCGTATTTCCAAAGCTTTCAGATGTGTAAACCGACGCTACGAATTTCGCAAGATCGGTATTGTCAATGGTTTTTTGTTAAGCACCTCTGTGCCGGTTCCCATTGCGAAAACGGGTACTGTGTAATTTGTGTGATTGTAGCCCGAGAAGGCATAACCGAAGTCTAATCCGAGATTTCTTACAAGTGCGCCGGTTTCGTGATCGGCGGTTATGATAAGAGCAACGTCGGGATGGCAAAGCACGTATTCGGTTGCATAGGTCGCCGCATCGTTAAATCTCTTCATTGCGTGAATAACACCCTCGTGATTATGATCGTGGGAATATTTATCTATGTAAGCCTCCTCGATCATTACAAAGAAGCTGTCTCCTGAGGATACAGTACGAAGCGCCGCCTTGGTTTCTACCGTGAGGTTATCTTCAACGCTGCCCTTTATGTAGTCGATTTCATTATTTGATATAATTGTATCTATCTGATTCTGAAGAATTTCCGTATCGTAACGGCTTGTGTGATGGCACAAATAACCCGATGGAGTTGCGCCTGTTAATACGTCTGTGGTAAGTACGGCAGTTTTTGCTCCCTTGCTTCTTGCAAGCTCACGTACGTTAAGTAGGGTATTTCCGTTCAAGTCAATTCCTATATGCTCATTAAGAGTTTTATATCCTGTTGACAAAGCTGTTGCGGCTGCAGCGCTGTCGGTGCAGCCTTCGTCACCGTTAAGCACGGAAAGAGAAGCGGTTTTGCATTGAACCTTGTTTATCGGAAAGCTTCTGCCGATAAACTGATTCATACCTATACCGTTTCGTTCTCCCATTTCAACGTGATAGTTGCCCATTCCGTCGCCTATCATGAATATTACGCTTGTAGCCTTATCCGCAAAGGTAAACTTATGAGGAGCAGGTTCGCCCGACAGTGAATTTATTTTGATTTTTGATTTACCATCTTCGAGCATGGGCTTTATGTGCTTGTTTACAAAATCTCCGCAGGCTCCGCCAACGTAGATTCCGTAGCCCTTCATAACTATTTTTGTGCCGCTGGTAAAGAGAAGGTATTCGCCGTCTTTAAGCTCGGTATCCGTTTTGGACTCCTCACGATTTGTTTCACCGATAAGAATTTCATATTTGACAGCGGAGGCTTCATCGGTTACTGTGGTCAAGGTGATTCCAAGAACCTCATTAACGAGAAAAACAAAGTTTTCGGCAGCGTACTCCGTTATTTTATCGCAGTCCTTAGGGATAACAACGGTGTATTCTGCGAGATTTTCACCGTTTACAATAATTTTCTGCCCTCCGCCACAGGAAACGAGTCCGAAGCAGAACGTAAGCAGTATAATAGCCATCAGTAGCGATATGATTTTTTTCATAATGCCCTCCAAAATATATGTTACTTAAATTTTAACACATTTTTAAAAAAATAGCAAGAAAAATATATCGGGCGAAAAAAGAGCGTTGCTTAAACGCTCTTTTCGGTTATTAGCTTTAATTTTTGAGCTCTTGTCATTTGCTTGATTTCATATTCACGCTTCATAGCCTTTCCCTTGCTTTCGTGTTCCTCAAGATAAACAAGAGTAACGGGCAGTCTTGCTCGGGTATATTTGCTTCCTGTGCCGTCGTTATGGGCTTTTATGCGTTTTTCTATGTCGTTTGTCCAACCCGTATAAAGGGTTTTATCTGCGCACTCAAGAATATAAACGCAGTTCATACGTCTTCCTCATCGGGGCAAAAGCCATAAAAATTTCCGTTTAAAGTACCTAAGATGCCCGAAGACTGCATATCCAAGGCAAGATAACTTTCCTCGTCTATATAAAATTCCTTTTCATTGCCGTAATCATCGGTAAACAGGATGTAAAATTTCTTCGCTGTTTGCGTTCCCTTGCCACCCGCTACGGTGTAGCATTTCATATCCGTTATTACACCGTGGATTTCCACTATTTCCGTATCATAGCTTTCCGACGGCTCATACTCGATAAGCTCGCTGTCAGTCTCCTTACTGCGGCTTGATGATTTTACTACGGTCATAATAGCAAAGGCCATTAACACGATAGTGCCGATGACAATTGCAAAAGCGATAATAGTAGCTTGAGTATCTGTCAATTCTATCATATTTGTCCACCCCCTTAATTTATTGTAGCATAAAAACCGCAGAGAAGCAATACCTCTCTGCGGTAAAATGATTAAAGTATCGAACAAATAAGGTCGGAAAGCTCGGATGGATTTTCTATATCGAGACCGCCGATAAGACGAGCCTGAGCATAGAGGATCTTGGCATAGGATTTAACCCTGTCCTTATCCTGTACGTAAAGCTCCTTAAGTCTTGACGCAATGGGATGGGATGTATTGATTTCAAGCACAGTCTGAGCCTTTATCATTGATTTCTCAGCGCCGGGCATCTTTGACAGTACCTTTTCCATCTCATGGGAAACCTCTCCCTCGCTGGAGAGCGAAACAGGGTGAGTGCCGAGAGTGTTTGTAAATCTTACGCTGTGTACGTCACCGATAGCTTCCTTCATGAATTCAAGCATATCGCTGTAGGCTTCGTTCTCGTTCTTTATTTCTTCCTTTTCCTCGTCGGTCGTGATATCAAGCTTATCGGTACAGATGTTTTTGAATTCCTTATCACCGTATTTATTCATCATTTTTACGGCAAATTCATCCACGTCGTCGGAGAAATAAAGCACCTCGTATCCTTTGCCGACAACTGCTTCAACTTGAGGAAGCATAGCGATTCTGTCAACGGTTTCTCCGCAGGCGTAGTAAATGGAGCTTTGATTTTCCTTCATATTTGAAACGTATTCCTTAAGGGTAACAAGCTTCTTTTCCTTGGAGGAAACAAACATAATAAGGTCCTTAAGATTTTCTGCGTTAGCGCCGTAGTTTTCATAAATTCCGAATTTGATCTGTGGGCCAAAGGCGTTAAAGAATTTTTCGTATTTTTCCCTGTCGTTTTCTTGCATCTTGAGAAGCTCATTCTTTATCTTCTTTTCAATGGCTTTGGCAATAACCTTGAGCTGTCTGTCATGCTGAAGCATCTCACGGGAAATGTTAAGGGAAAGATCGGCGCTGTCAACGAGTCCGCGTACGAAGCAAAAATAATCGGGCAAAAGATCCTTGCATTTTTCCGTGATCATAACTCCGGAGGAGTAAAGCTCAAGCCCCTTTTCAAAGTTCTTTGTATAAAAATCGTAGGGGGCGTGTGCGGGAATGAATAAAAGAGCTTCAAAGGTGGACATACCCTCGGACTTTTGTGATATAGCCTTTAAGGGAGCCTCGTAGTCGTAGAATTTGTCCTGATAGAAGGAATTGTATTCCTCTTCGGTTATTTCCGATGCGCTCTTTTTCCACAGGGGAACCATACTGTTTAAGGTTGTGAGCTCCGTTACGGTTTCATATTCCTCGGAGCCCTCTTTTTTACGGGAGCTTGTAACGTTCGTCTTAATGGGGTATCTTATATAGTCGGAATATTTTTTAACAAGTGTGCGGATCTTAAACTCGTCAAGGTATTCGGAGTACTTGTCATCGTCGGTATCGGGCTTTAAATGTAAGCAAATTTCAGTACCGTGGCCGATTTTTTTCGTGTTTCCAACGGAATAACCGGAAACTCCCTCGGATTCCCAGATATACGCTTCATCCTGTCCGTAGGGCTTTGTCTTAACGGTAATCTTATCCGCCACCATAAATGCGGAGTAGAAGCCTACGCCAAACTGACCGATTACGTCAACGTCGCTCTGATCGGCATTGTCCTTCTTGAAATCGTAGGAGCCGCTTTTTGCAATAGTACCGAGATTGTTTTCAAGCTCTTCCATTGTCATACCGCAGCCGTTATCCGTAAGGGTAAGGGTACGCTCATCCTTGTCGGCTCTTATTGTAATTTCGTAATCGTCACGCTTAAGTGTGACTGAGCTGTCAGTTAATGAGCGGTAATACAGCTTGTCGATTGCATCGCTTGCATTGGATATAAGCTCTCTTAAGAAAATTTCCTTGTGGGTATAGATAGAGTTTATCATCATGTCAAGCAATTTTTGCGATTCTGTTTTGAATTGCTTTTTTCTCATTTTTGTAACCTCTTTTCCTTTTATTTACTTAATAATACAATTATACACATTTTAGAGGACTTTATCAAGTAAATTGGGTGAATTTTACATTAAAACTTCTTGAAAAAACGGAATTGGGGTGCTATACTTAACGTATAAAAGTAAAACAGGAGAAAATTATGTTAGCATATAAAGGAAAACCCGAAAATTGCGAGGGCAGACAGGAAAGAGAAATACGTACCTATAACTATCTTGACAGCCTTAATATAGAATACGAAAGAGTTGACCATTCCCCCGCTGAAACAATGGAGCAATGCGAGGAAATAGACAAGTCCTTAGGTACTGTAATGTGTAAGAATCTGTTCCTTTGTAACCGTCAGCACACCGCCTTTTACCTTCTTTTAATGCCGGGGGATAAGCCCTTTAAAACCAAGGAACTTTCAAACCAGATAAATACCGCCCGCCTTTCCTTTGCAGAGTCGGAATATATGGTCAAATATCTTGATATTTACCCGGGGTCCGTCAGCATCCTCGGTCTAATGAATGATAAGGAAAACGATGTTCAGCTTCTTATCGACCGTGACGTTGTAAAGCCCGATCATATCGGATGCCACCCCTGTGTAAACACGTCAAGCCTT
>JAFVYY010000037.1 GCA_017508405.1 Clostridia bacterium | reverse complement strand
TTCTGGGGTCACGTGTAAGGAGACCTGCAGCCTTAAGGGGAGCACGGAATGTTTCGTCAGCGAGGAGCAATGCTCTTGCGATACCGTGACGGATAGCGCCTGCCTGACCGGAGATACCACCGCCTGTTACGTTAGCAACGATGTCAAACTTACCCATGTTGCCTGTAACGTCGAGGGGCTGGTTCATAATGAGCTTAAGAGTTTCAAGACCGAAATAATCGTCAACGTCTCTACCGTTAATGGTAATTACGCCTGTACCGGGATAAAGACGAACTCTTGCAACGGATGATTTTCTTCTACCTGTGCCGTAGAAATAGGGCTTTGCACTTGTATACATAATTCTTCAATATCCTTTCCTATTATTTTACTTCTACGCTGATGGGCTTCTGAGCCTGCTGTGTGTGCTCAGCGCCTGCGTATACCTTAAGTCTTGTGATGGACTTGTCGCCGATCTTGTTGTGGGGAAGCATACCCTTAACTGCGAGCTGCATAGCAAGCTCGGGCTTTGTAGCCATAAGAGTCTTGTACTGAACTTCCTTAAGACCGCCGATGTAGCCGGAGTGACGGCGATAGTACTTCTGCTCAAGCTTCTTGCCTGTGAGTACAGCCTTACCAGCGTTTACGATGATTACGAATTCACCACAGTCAGCGTGAGGTGTGAATTCGGGACGGTGCTTACCTCTCAAAATGTTAGCAGCAGCAACTGCTGTCTTACCAAGAGGCTTATTTGCAGCGTCAATAACATACCATTTACGTTCAATGGTGTTGTTTGCCATAAATGTAGACATTTTAAATTCCTCCAATTAGTATAGATGTGCGATTTATATCGCTTTTTTAATGCTCAACCATTATATCACGCACCTATCCCTCTGTCAAGTGCTTTTTTGAAAAAAATTTGTTTATTTTAATTATTAACGGTGCGTTCTCGCTTTATCTCGTTTTTTCTCTCGTTTTCTCTTGTTTTCTCAATAAAAATTTTTGCAAATTTAAAGTAAAAAGAACCGAGAGAAGAGAATTTCTTCATTCACTCGATTCTTTAGTATTTTTATAATTAGAAGCGGGACGTACCCTTTTCAGCCTTGATGGGCTTAGCACCGTTTTCCGTAAGAAGAATATCGCAGTGGCAGTCATATTTACCCTTTGGCAGGGATCTTACAATAAAATCGCTGAGTATCATACCTATGGTACATCCCTTGAATACGTGCATGAATTTATCGTAATAGCCCTTGCCGTAGCCAAGTCGGTATCCGAATACGTCAAAGGTAAGTCCGGGAACGTAGCATACTGCAACGCGGGTATCGTTTTCAGCATCGTATACAGGAGCATCCTCTCTCGGCTCTTTAATGCCGTATGCGCCTGTTTCAAGCTCATCAAGAGAAGTTACAAAATGAAATTTCATAGTTCTGTCTTCCTTGTTGCATTTTGGAAATGCGATAGCCTTACCCTTTTCAAGGGCGGCTTTTGCAAGGGGAAGAACGTCTATCTCCGACTTTATGGGAGAGTAGAGAAGTATTATTTCGGCGTGGCGGAAGCTTACAAGCTCCTTTGCCGTATTGCATATTTTACTGCTGAATTCTGCTCTTACAGAAGGGTCGAGCGCATCTCTCTTTGCGGAAAATTCCCGTCTGATTTCGTCCTTAACTTTTTTAATGGGTGTCAATCGGTTCATCTCCTTACTTAAGAATAATCGTCTTTTTCATTTCCTCGGCACATTCCTTACCCTTAAGGGCTTCAAGAATGGTAAGGGCAAAGGTATGGGCGCTTCCCATAGCTCTTCCGGTAATTATATTTCCATCTTTTACAACTCCGGCATCAACGATTTCCGCTCCGTCAAGATATTTCTCAAAGGAGGGGAAGCAGGTTGCCTTTTTACCGGTCAAAAGTCCTCTTTTGCCGAGAATATACGGCGCTGCGCAAATTGCGCATATAAGCTTACCGTTATCGCTGGCAAGCTTAATATATTTATCAACCGTATCGCTGCTGTCAAGATTTGCTGAGCCGGGCATTCCGCCGGGAAGAATTATCATATCAAATTCATCGTTAAAGGGAAGCTGCTCAGCTGTAATATCACATACTACGGGAATACCGTGAGAGCCCTCGGCGGTTTTACCCGTAATTCCAACGGTCAAGGCTTCCACGCTTGCTCTTCTTAAAAGGTCGAGAGTGTAGAGTGCCTCAATTTCTTCAAAGCCGTTTGCTAAAAACATATATACCATGGTTTTTCCTCCCTTTTGCGTTAAATTTGTGTATGGCAGCGTTTTTAAATTTTGGATATCTTTTCGTAGATTTCTGCGGCTACGTCCTCTCGGGTACGCATTTTGCCATCCTTGCAGCAGCTTATCTGTATCCAACCGAGAGTGTTGCTTGAATAGAGGGCTGCATCGTAGCATTTGAACATATAATCTCTGTCGCCCTCGTGGATATCTATCTTTCTTCCGGTCTCCTCGCTTCTTGATTTTACAAGAGAGAGGGAAACGTCGGGATGAACCTCAAGATATACGGTAGCATCGGGTACGGGTAAGCCGAGCTTTTTGAACTCGAAATCCCAAAGCCAGTTAAGAAATTCCTCCCACATATCGGATGGAAGCTTTGATAACTGATGAACTGCGTTTGCGGATGTATATCTGTTGGCGATAACGTAGGTATCCGGGTCGTTTATGTCCTTTATCCAGTCCGTTTTATAGCTGATGTATCTGTCGGATGCAAAGAACATAGAGGCGGCGTATGCGTTGGTATCTGACGGATTCTTTCCAAGCTTTCCGTCAAGATACATTCTTGCGAAAAGGGAAGAGTCGTTTTCATACATGGGGAACGAAAGAACACGAACCTTTTTGTTTTCACTTTTAAGTTTTTCTACAAGTATATCGGTCTGGGTACCCTTTCCTGAGCCGTCAAGACCGTCAATAGCGATGAATTTTCCCATTTTTTATTCCTCGTTTCTCATTCTAAGCTCCATAAATTCCTGCTTGGAAATAAGCACCTCACGGGGCTTAGAGCCGTTCTGCTCGCCTATATAACCCATAGCCTCCATCTGGTCGATGATTCTTGCGGCTCTCTGGAAGCCGAGATTAAGCTTTCTCTGGAGATAGGAGGATGATATCTTGCCCATATCGGTTGCAATTTCAAGAGCGGCATAGAACTTTTCGTCAAGGTCGCTTTCGCCACCGCCCTCTCCGTTTTCAGCCTCAGCTGACTTATCTGCCTTAGCGAGCTTGGATGTGTTGGCTTCGATCTGACTTACTACGCTTTCATCATAGTTTTCACTTGAATGCTCTTTAATAAAGTCTACTACCGCCTGACGCTCGTCCTCATTTATAAATGCGCCCTGTACACGGATGGGCTTAAGTGCGCCAACGGGCTTAAGAAGCATATCTCCGCGGCTTACAAGCTTTTCTGCACCAACCTCATCAAGGATGGTTCTTGAGTCAACCTGTGCGGGAACACGGAAGGAGATTCGAGAGGGAATATTAGCCTTGATTACACCTGTAATAACGTCAACCGAGGGACGCTGAGTACCGATAACAACATGGATACCGGCGGCACGTGCCTTCTGTGTAAGACGTATAATATGCTCGTCAATTTCGGGAACCTGCATTTTAAGGTCGTAAAGCTCATCTATAACTATAACTATACGCGCTATCTTATCGGCTGTGATAAGACCTCTGTCAACTCTCTCGTTGTATTCGCCGATATCACGAACTCCCGCATATTCGAGAAGCTCGAATCTTCTTTCCATTTCCGCAACTGCCCACTGGAGTGTACCGATGGACTTTTTAGCCTCGCACACTACGGGTACAAGAAGATGGGGGAGACCGTTAAATACTGAAAATTCAACTCTCTTGGGGTCAATAAGAATAAGACGGAGATCGTCGGGTGATGATTTGTAGAGAAGGCTTATGAGAAGAGCGTTGATGCATACGGATTTACCCATACCCGTAGCGCCGGCAACAAGAAGATGGGGCATTTTTGCAATATCGATATAGATATTTTCGCCCGAAATACTCTTACCTACGGCACAGGTAGCTACGCTCTTTGCCTTCTTAAACTGGGGATCCTCCAAGAGGCTGCGGAGGTAAACAATACTTGTAATTTTGTTGGGGACCTCAATACCTACAGCCGCCTTACCCGGAATGGGACATTCGATTCTGATACCGTCAGCAGCCAGATTAAGGGCGATATCATCAACAAGATTGGCAATTGAGCGAACACGTACGCCTGCCTCGGGAACCAACTCATATCTTGTTACAGTGGGTCCTCTCTGGATATCTACAATCTTAGTCTTTGCGTTAAAGCTGCAAAGGGTTTCAACAATAATTCTTGCATTTTGCTCAAGCTCTTCCTGCTCAGCCGCCTGATTTATCGCATCGGGAATACGGTCCTCAAAAATGTCGATGGGAGGGAATACGTATTTTTTCTTTGCTTTTTTAACAGGTGGGGGCGGAGGGGGAGCAACGGGAGCAACGGGCTCTACCGGCTTCTTTTCAACCTTGAACTCGGGCTCTTTGGGTCTGCCGTTTATCTGCTGATATGCGGTGTTGGAAAGAAAATCGGATAGGGTTGCGTCTTTATTTTCTTCTCTGAAGATAGCTGTTTCGAGATCGTCGTTAACAGGCTCTTCAAAGTCGTAGGGGTCGTCGTATCCGTTGTCGAGGTCGTTATCATCCCAAACGGGAACCGTGTTCTTACGCTCCTCGTAAACGGGTCTTACGGGCTCAAACGTTGTGGTTTCAAACATTGGCTTAGGCTCTTCATAAACAGGCTTAGGCTCCTCATAGATGGGCTTCGGAGCTTCGTAAACCGGCTTAGGAGCCTCGTAAACAGGGCGTATGGGCTGTTGCTCATACACGGGACGGGCAGGCTCATATCTTGTCGCACCGTTAACGGGAGAGAAGGGCTTTTCATACTCAAATTCGCTGTGTACCGGCTTCGGAGCCTCGATCTCGTCAGTTACAACGGGGCCGTCAATTTTAAAATCGCTTGTGGTAAAATCGTTTTTATTAGGTGTCGGATTAGGCTGGGGAGCTCTTTCGCTAAAGCCGTATCCTGTAACGGGTGCACGCTCATAGGTAGGACGTGACTCAATAACAGGGGATTCCTTACGCTGATTAGACGGGTAGGGTGACTGAAGCTCAAACTCGCTGGCGGGAGCTTGATTCTTAGATTCGTAAAGAGAAGACGGTCTTCTTATTTCCGCAGTAGGCTCAAAGGACGGAGCCTTTTCCATACGTGCAGCCTCGGGCCTTTCAACCTCTATTGTGGGATAGTTGATGCTGTCTATTGTGCTGGTCGTGAAGCTGTTGTCGTCCTCATCGTCAAAAACGTTGAATTTTCTGTGCTTAAGGGATGCGGAAATACGCTTTCTTTCCTTTTCTCTTGCAATAGCCTCGTTTCTTTTGATCCTTTTTTCACTCATTTTGTTTCTTATGATGGAAGCGGGAGTTATATTGAACATCTGAAGCATCATAAAGAAGAGAAGAATACATATTATGACAATACCGCCGATTATACCGATGGTATCTGCGAGTATAGTACCTATAACACCGCCTATCGCACCGCCGCCGATACCGTCAGCGCCCATTGCGTAAAGTGTTTTGAGAGAATACGTGTTTACAGCCGTATTGCCCGATGAAACGGTAACGAGCTGCTGAAGAGTTGCAACAGAGAATATGGTGATAAATGAGCATGTAACTCGTCTTCCGCAAACTCCTCTGTTGGAATCATAGTACCACATAAGGGAGTGGAAAAGCATAAATATGGCAACAAAGTACGTTGCAAAGTTAGAGAAAAGACCGTAAAGCAGTCTTGAAACTCCCTTACCTAATCCTCCCGCTATACCCGCAATGGAGAATAGAGCTACAACGAATGCAACTGCCAAAATATAAGGCATCAATTTATTTAAAAAGCGAAGAAGGAGCTTTCCTTTTCCGACCTTTTTCGGCTCTCGTTTTTTCTTTGTATTGGTCACTACAGGTGATTTTCTCATTTTAGCGTTCCTTTCTGTATCCTGTATTTCATATGAAAACCCGATAGGGCAGTAAAAAACAGTAAAAATAGTGTGCGAATTAAAATAAAAATTATATACCATATTATATAATAACAGAAAAAAAGGAAAAAAACAATAGCAAATTACAAAAGAATGAAAATATTTAACTTGAACAAGAATAAAGAACTCAAGCCAAAGAGTATAAAAAAAGCCGTAATAATCGTATTTCTATCCTTTCTTGCAGGGTGCATTAACGGATTTGTGGGAACAGGTGGGGGGATAGTTTTGGTTTACCTGTTTTTTATACTTGAGAGTGGGGGAGAGAAAAATACCAAAAATGTTTTTGCAAAAACCCTTCTTACCGTATTTCCGATGTCGCTTGCTGCCCTTACTGTCTATCTTCGCAACTCAATGGTGGATACATCGCTTATTCTGAGGGTATCTCTTCCCGCAGTTATCGGCGGAGCGGTGGGAGCGTTCCTTATGGATAAAATCGATAAAAGAATACTCAATCTGATTTTTTCATCTCTTGTGATATATTCGGGAATAACCATGATGAGGGGGTAATCTTACGGAAATACTGATATCGTTTTTTATCGCTTTAATTGTGGGATTGGGAATCGGCGGCGGAGGTTTTTTTGTAATATATCTGACCCTGTGTCGCAATTATGATCAGATTTTAGCTCAGGGGACTAATCTTTTGTTCTTCCTCGTAAGCGCTTTTTCGTCCCTTGCGGTGCATTTTAAGAAAAGGAAGCTTTTTTCAAAGGATGTGGCTTTGATAATTCTTATTTCCGTTCCGTCGACGGTTTTGGGAGCTTATCTTGCCAATATCCTTTCTCCAAGCATTGCAAAAATATCCTTAGGTACCCTCCTTACGGCAAGCGGCGTAATAACACTCGTAAAAATAATTAAAGGGTATATAAAAGAAAAAAAGCAAAAAAATTCGAAAAAAGACTTTACAAAGTAAAAAACCTGTGCTATAATGCACAAGGACACCGTGTACTCGGCTAACGGATACAGACCTCATGGGTCACTTCACCTGCCGTCTGCTGTGTACGTGGGTCAATAAATTTATATGAGGTGAAAAAAATGACAAAGCAGGAAATCATTGCAGCTTACGCAACACATGAGGGTGACACAGGTTCTCCCGAAGTACAGGTAGCTCTTCTTACCTACCGTATTAAGGCTCTTAACGAGCACCTTAAGAAGAATGACAAGGACCACCACTCCAGAAGAGGTCTTCTTAAGATGGTTGGTGCGAGAAGAAACCTTCTTGCATATCTTGCAAAGGTTGACATTGAGCGTTACCGTGCTCTCATCGAGAAGCTCGAGCTCAGAAAGTAAGACGAAAGTGCACTCAGGTGCACCCATTTGGCTGTGCAAAATTTTGCACAGCCAAAGTTTTGCTTACGATTCATAGGTTATTTTGTGGGTAAGATAGCAATTAACCGAGAGTCAAAGATATATTTGATTTTGGGTTAAGTGCTGTTTTCCCACGCAAGAAATTTAAATTTAAATGGAGGAAAACAAAATGTCACAGATGTTCACAGAAAAGGTTTTTGACAATTACAAGGTTTATGAGTATGAGCTTGCAGGCCGTAAGCTCGTAGTTGAAAGCGGTAAGATGGCAGGACTTGCTAACGGTAGCGTTCTTATCCGTTACGGCGAAACTGTTATTCTTGCTTGCGCTACAGCATCCCCGGCTCCCAGAGACGGTATCGACTTTCTCCCTCTCTCAGTAGATTTTGAGGAGAGAATGTATTCCGTAGGCAGAATCCCCGGCGGCTATCTTAAGAGAGAGGGTAAGCCCTCTGAAAAGGCGGTTCTTACATCAAGAGTTATTGACCGTCCTATCCGTCCTCTTTTCCCCAAGGATCTCCGTAATGACATAAACATTTCCCTTACAGTTCTTTCAGTAGATAACGATTGCTCTCCCGAAATTGCTGCTATGATCGGCGCATCCATCGCTCTTTCCATCTCCGATATTCCGTGGAACGGTCCTATCGGCGGTCTCTTTATGGGTATGGTTGACGGTGAAATCGTAATCAACCCCACATCCGAGCAGAGAAGAGAAAGCACACTTGAGCTTACAGTTGCTGCAAGCGAAAAGAAGGTCGTTATGATCGAGGCAGGCGCTAAGGAAGTATCCGATGAGGATATGTACAAGGCTATCATGATGGCTCACGAGGAGATCAAGAAGCTTATCGTATTTATCAACGGTATCGTTGCCGAAATCGGTAAGCCTAAGTTTGCATACCCCTCCTGCGAGCTTGATCACGATATGTTTGACGAGGTATTTGCATTCTGCGAAAAGGACGTTATGTACGCTCTTGACACAGACGATAAGACAATCCGTGATGCAAGAATGCAGCCCATTATGGAAAATATCGTAGCTACGTTTGAGGAAAAGTATCCCGATATCTCCGCTATTATGGCAGAGCTTATCTACAAGATCCAGAAGAAGATCGTTCGCCGTTGGCTCCTTGAGGACAAGAAGCGTGTTGACGGACGTAGAATGGACGAAATCAGACCTCTTACAGCTGAGGTTGGTATGTTCAAGAAGATTCACGGTAGCGGTATGTTTACACGTGGACAGACACAGGTTATGACCCTTGCAACTCTCGGCCCGATCTCCGACTGTCAGTTACTTGACGGTATCGATGAGGAAACAGAGAAGAGATATATGCACCACTACAATATGCCCGGCTATTCCACAGGTGAGGCTAAGGCATCCCGTACTCCCGGCAGACGTGAAATCGGTCACGGCGCTCTTGCTGAAAGATCCCTTGTTCCCGTTCTTCCCTCTGTTGAAGAGTTCCCCTATGCTATCCGTCTTGTATCCGAGGTAATTTCCTCTAACGGCTCTACATCACAGGCTTCCGTTTGCGGCTCCACACTTGCTCTTATGGATGCAGGTGTTCCGATCAAGGCTCCCGTTGCAGGTATCTCCTGCGGTCTTATCACCGAGGGTGAGAAGTGGATGACTATGATTGACATTCAGGGTCTTGAGGACTTCTACGGCGATATGGACTTTAAGGTAGCAGGTACACATAAGGGTATCACATCTATTCAGATGGACCTTAAGATTGATGGTCTTACACCTGAAATCATTAAGGAGGCTCTTGAGGTTACACATAAGGGTCGTGACGCTATCATCGACGACGTAATTCTTAAGACTATCCCCGCTCCCAGAGCTCAGGTATCCGACTATGCTCCTAAGATGATCACTATGAACATCAAGCCCGAGAAGATCCGTGAGGTTATCGGTACAGGCGGTAAGGTAATTCAGAAGATAGTTGCTGAAACAGGCGCTAAGGTTGATATTCAGGAAGACGGAACAATCTTTATTTCCGCTATCAGCATGCAGTCCATTGACGCAGCAAGACAGGAAATTGCAAACATTGTATTTGAGCCCGAGGTTGGCGCTATCTACAATGCTAAGGTTGTAAGAATCATTGAAATCGGCGCATTCGTTGAATACGCTCCCGGCAGACAGGGAATGGTTCACATCTCCAAGCTTGCTAAGGAAAGAACAGAAAAGGTTGAGGACGTTTGTCAGGTAGGCGATGAAATGCTTGTTAAGTTCCTCGGCATTGACGATAAGGGCAGAGCAAACCTCTCCCGCAAGGATGCTCTTTAATTAAAGGCGTTGAGCACTAAATAAAAATAAAGAGATTTACATTTTTCGGTGTAAATCTCTTTTTATTTTTGATCTAATCCCAAAATATAATCGGCGCTCACCTTATAATAAGTGCATAGGGTTATAAGGTGATGAATGGGAAGCTCATTGGCGCCTCGCTCATAGCGGGCGTACATAGTTTGAGATGTTCCCAGCACGTCAGCAATTTCTTGCTGTGTTTTATCATGGTCCTCTCTCAAGTCACGAATACGTTTTAAATATGTCATACTGATTACATTCCCCCCTTTGTATTCTATTATATCAAGTAAAAATATTTACTATTGACTTTAGTAAATATTTGTACTATAATTAGATAAAATAGGTTTATTAGGAGGTGGACAATGATAATGGAATAAAATAAAAGTTAGGTAAGCTTGTGAATGATATAGAAAGTCAGCATTGACTTTAACAACATATCGTAGTATAATTAAACCGAACGATAATCTTTTAAAGGAGAAAAATAAATGAAAAAGGTACGTTTAATATGTGTTTTGGCGTTTTTACTGGTTCTTTCGGCATTAACGCTTACGGCGTGCAGTGGGGATGATATCGGTGAAATACTAACGCCGACCGTAGCCATTGTAAATCCTGCGAAAACGCAAAGCAGTATAAGCTTTGATATTTTGGAAACGGATCATTTAAATTCCGGAAGCGTAACAAAAATCGAGCTTATACAGGGAGATAATGCTCCTGTAGTGGCAGAAAACGTTAACGTAAGAGAGTTTAACGGATTACTTTCAAATACAAAATATACGGTAAAGGTAACGTATACCTATACTATTGACAAAGGAGAGGAAACCGAGCAGAGTAAAACTGTTGTAAAGACAGTAGATATTACAACAGAATCTAAAGAAGCTCCCTCTATTTCAATAATTAACGTAAGCAAAACAGAGTCAAAGATAAGCTTTGAAGCTCTTGAAATAGATAAGGATAACGTAGGACAGATAAGCAAAATTGAGCTTCTTAACGGAAGCAATGACCCTATAGTGCTTACCGACCTTACAAAGAGAGAATTTACAAATCTTCTTGACGATACTAAATATACGGTTAAGGTAACGTACAAGTATGACCTTAATGACGGTGCAGGAGAAAAGGAGCTTACAGCAACCTCTGACGTATATACTGACAAGGTTGTAGCAGAGTCTAAGGAAGTGCCCGT
>JAFVYY010000036.1 GCA_017508405.1 Clostridia bacterium | reverse complement strand
TGCAGAATATACCTGCGAATACGTTAGCGCATTCCCCGATGCGGAAATAATATGCCACGTTGACGAGCTTAAGGTATTGCTTGATCCAAATGCAAATCTCTCCAGCTTTGTATCGGAGGGGAAGCCGTACAGATTTTCATATAAAACCGTTTGCGACGGGGATGAAATCACTCTTTCTGCAGAAGGAAAAGGTAATGATTTAACCTTCAAAGTCATACACTCCCCCGGACATACACCGGGTTCTATGTGTCTTCTCTGCGAAAGCGAGGGAGTTATGCTGACAGGCGACACTCTATTTAAAGGCGGATACGGAAGAACGGATTTTATGTACGGAAGCTCCTTGCTTTTAAGGGATTCCCTACGTCGGCTTTTAAGCCTTGACCCTAAAATAACATTCTATCCCGGACACGGAGACCCCTCAACTATATCTAATGAAAGGTATTAAAAAAATGAACGAAGAAAGAAGAAACAACACGGGCTTTATTATAAGAGTCGTTATTACCGTAATACTGAGTATTGCTGCGTTTACGGGCGGTACAATAGTTGGCGTAGGACTTGACGAAAATGTACGTAGTTATATGGGCTTTGTAATGCTCGGTACTCTCGGATTTACCCTTATTCTAATGGTATTAAACGCAGTATTTGCAGGTCTATATAAGAAGAGTAAAAACCTGAGTGTACGCGAGGGCAGGAAATATATATCCGAAAAAATCGAAGAAGCAGAAAAGAGCTTAAAGAGAGCTACAAGAAAAATAGTTGCCTTAAGAATTGTACTTGACCTTTACTCCGCATTTATTCTCCTTTTGGGATTGGGAATTGCATTTCTTATAGGCATTGGCAGAGCGTCTGCCGTATTCACCATATTCCCCGCATATCTTATATTGGGCTTTTTCAACAGAATCCGATTAGCCGCACCGAAGCCCGATTTTTCCGCTTATGCAAAGGAGGAGGATTACCCCGTTCTTTACAGCCTTGCCTACAAGGCTCAGGCAGCTGTTAGTATGAAGGGTGATATAAAGATTCTGATCGTTGGGGGTTCAAATGCCGGTATTTCAAAAATAGGAAACGTAAACTCTCTCTATATAGGCACAGGTATACTTGATATGTTGACCGAGGATGAGCTTTATCAGGTACTTATCCACGAATTTTGCCACAGGACCAAGGATGGTGACCCTAAGGACCGCGAATTTCGACTCTTTACATATATCACAGAGCAAGAGGACACAAAAGTAAATTTCTTCTGCAACAGAATGTTCGTTTTCCTTGATTTTGTTTACGCCTTTGAATACATGGTATACAGAACCGTTGTATCCCGCTCTATAGAGTATATTGCCGATAAAGCCATAGCTGAAAACGGAAGTCCGGAAATTGCCGCATCAGCTCTTACAAAGCTTGCGTATAACGAGCTTTTTAACCGTGAATTTAATCTTCATATAACCGAAAGCTACTATAAATCCGTGGAAAAACGTAAGGATACCGGCAGAATAGTTGCAAATGCCTTCCGTCTTGCCGTTGACAAACGAAAAGATGCGTGGGATGATCTTATCGCAAAGGAAATTCAGCCCCTTTCCTCAACGCATCCAATAGTGAGAAACAGAATCGACGCCATCGGAATTACAAAAGTTAATCTTCTACCCTTCCCTGCGGACAGTGAATATTATAATGAAGCAGTAAAGGCAATGGAATACGTTGATGCTATTGTTTATAATGATAATCTCGAAAATTACGCAAAGGAGCGAGAGGAATTTTATCTTAAGCCTCTTGCTGTTATAGAGGAATGGAAAAGCAGTGAAAAATCCCTCTCCCCCGAGGAAGCAAGA
>JAFVYY010000035.1 GCA_017508405.1 Clostridia bacterium | reverse complement strand
TTGATTTGATAAGATGAAATTTATCATCCTTCTTTATCTGTATCTTGCTTTCGTCGGTTGCTACAAACTCGTATTTTATACCGGATGCATCGGGGCGCTTTTCACCCTTGACAACAAGCTTGGCATCATCGGAGAGAGCTGCGATATATTCGTTGATAGCCTTTAAGTCAGCCTCGGTAAGAACGTATCCCTTTTTGATACCGATTTCATTATCGTTGTAGGTAAGGGCCTCCTCCTTAATTTCCTCAACAAAGCCATCCCCCGTCTTTTCCACGTCGGAGATGATCTTTCCGTCTGCAAGCTCAATAATTCTGTCGGCATAAAGCTCGGAGAACTCTCTGTCGTGGGAAACTATAAGAACAAGCTTTTCTTTTGAAAGGGATTTAAGTGTATCGAATACCTGTCTGCCTGTTACGGAGTCGAGAGCACCTGTCGGCTCATCTGCCATAATTATTTCGGGATTCTTTACAAGCGCACGGGCAATAGCAACCCTTTGCTTCTGACCTCCGGAGAGCTCATTGGGCTTTCTGTTGCCGTAGCCATCAAGATCGACCTTTTTAAGAATGGAATTTATTTCCTCACTTGTTGGCTTTCTTCCTTGAAGCTCTATGGCGAGAGCAACGTTTGCGCCTACTGTAAATTCTTCAAGAATATTGTATTCCTGAAAAATAAAGCCTACGTATGTGTTTCTATAGCTGTCATAGTGCGCCTGTTTGAAGTCCTTTGCCGATACTCCCTTAATTACGATTTCACCGGAGTCAACATTATCAAGACCGCCCAGCACGTTTAAAAGGGTGGATTTACCGCTGCCGGATTTACCGAGGATAAATACCATACCCTTATCCGGAAGCTTTACCGATACGTTATTTAAAGCGTGAACCGGAACACCCTTTTTCGGTTTATATACCTTCATTAGATTTTTAGCTTCTATCAAAACATTCACCTCTCATTTCATTGATATACGCTTACGTATATTTTAACATAATTGCGCACAAAATTCAATAAAAAATTTATATGTAACATGTGTGCGTGCATAGAACACAAAATATCAATTTCGTTCTTTGCTTTAAAAACTTATTGAAATGAACAAATGAACAAATGCTCATACTAAATATATAATATTATGAGAATTAAGGATTAAAACGAAAAAACAAGGGCAATATTAAATCAAGAGGTGATTTAATGAAGGTTATTCTTGCGACAAACGATTTTAACTATGAGGGAAGATATGAGCGTATATGTGAGATGGTAAACAGCTTTATAAAGCGGGGGCGGTTTGAATTTTATGCCTTTTGTACAGGAGAGGAAGAAACCGAATCTGACATAATAAGCTTTCTTCGGGTAGGGGAGGGCTTCGGTATTAGGGAGTGTCTCAGCTACGCACGATACGTTGTGGGGGAAGAAAGGTTTTTTCTTGTGCTCGAAAAGAACGCTCAAAAAACCGATTACGCAAAGATGCTGAAAAGCCATCTTGAAAACGGATGCGGAATTACAGTCGGCGCAATAGGCGTTAAGGGTGACGCATGGGAAAATACAGGGGTTTTTATAGTAGAAAGCGAGTATCTTGATACGATAGATGAGATAGATTCCTTTGAGCGGGATATAGTTGTTCCCTGTGCCGAAAGCGGAGAGCTCAACGTGTTTTTTTCTAATAAAAAAGCAAGTACGTGACGTACTTGCTTTTTATATTGGTTTTATTCAGGCTTATTCATCAAAGTCGAAGGAGCCTGTGTAAAGCTCATAATATTTTCCCTTTGCGGCAATAAGGTCGTCGTGGGAGCCACGCTCTATAATCCTGCCCTTGTCAAGAACCATAATAACGTCGGAGTTCTTAATGGTTGACAGACGGTGGGCAATTACAAATACGGTTCTTCCCTGCATAAGTGCATCCATACCTGCAGAAACAATAGCCTCTGTTCTTGTATCGATAGAGGATGTAGCCTCGTCAAGAATCATAACAGGCGGGTCTGCAACTGCTGCGCGGGCAATGGAGATAAGCTGACGCTGACCCTGTGAAAGTCCGCTGCCGTCACCCTTAAGCACTGTGTTGTATCCATCGGGAAGCATTGAAATAAATGAATGAGCGTTAGCTCTCTTGGCAGCATCGATACATTCTTCATCCGTTGCATCAAGCTTACCGTAGCGGATGTTTTCCATTACAGTACCCGTAAAGAGGTTTACATCCTGCAAAACTATACCGAGGGAAGCACGAAGGTCATCCTTCTTTATTTTATTGATATTGATACCGTCATATCTTATTTTACCGTCGGCAATATCGTAGAAGCGGTTGATAAGGTTTGTAATGGTTGTTTTACCTGCGCCCGTTGCGCCTACAAAGGCTATCTTCTGTCCGGGCTTTGCGTAAAGGGTAATATCGTGAAGCACCATCTTGTTTTCAACGTATCCGAAATCAACCTCGGTCATTCGCACGTCGCCTCGGACTCTTGTATATGTTACGCTTCCGTCCTCGTGGGGATGCTTCCATGCCCAGATACCTGTACGCTCGTTGGATTCAACAAGCTCGCCGCTTTCTGATTCCTTAGCATTTACAAGGGTAACGTAACCGTTATCAACCTCAGGCTCTTCGTCCATAAGCTGGAACATACGGTCCGCACCTGCAAGACCCATGGCAATTGCGTTTACCTGATTTGAAAGCTGAGAAATATTCATTGTAAACTGCTTTGAGAAGCCGATAAAGGGAATAAGCGTGGAAATATCAAGGGGCTTACCGGATATAGAAATATTATTTATATTGATAAGCACCAAAACACCGCCTACAAAAATTATAAGAGCGTAGAGAATATGACCTATATTGTTCATTATAGGCATAAGAATGTTGGCATAGCTGTTTGCACTCGTTGCATCCCTGCAAAGCTGAGAATTAAGCTTGTCAAAATCGGAAACTGATTTTTCTTCGTGACAGAAAACCTTAACGACCTTCTGTCCGTGTATCATTTCCTCAATATAACCCTCGGCTTTACCGAGAGCCTTTTGCTGTCTTACAAAGTATTTTGCGCTTCCGCCTCCAACGAATTTGGTAACGAGCGCCATAGCGATAACGCCCACAAAAACTATAAGAGTCATCCATACGCTGAAGTAGAGCATAAGGAAGAGAACTACTGCAAGTGTGAGTGTGGAAATAATAAGCTGGGGAATCGACTGAGATACGAGCTGACGGAGAGTGTCAATGTCATTTGTATAATGGGACATTATATCGCCGTGCGTGTGTGTATCAAAGTACTTAATGGGGAGCTTCTGCATTTTTGCGAACATAATGTTACGCATCTTGTTAAGGAAGCTCTGTGTGATTATCGCCATAACTCTCTGGTAGATAAAGCCTGCCACAAGACCTATAGCGTAAATGCAAATAAGAATGATCACTGCCGTTGTAATAGCGGGGAAGAACTGCTCGGCTGCACTTTCAGTAGAGGCGCCGTTTCTTATCAAATTAAGTGCTTTGTCAACGTTTTCAAGAATGTTTTGCTGGAATATACCGGGGCAAACCGTTGCAAGAGTGTTGAACAGCATACAAATAAGAACAGCCACAAGAGGAAGCTTGTATGAGCTGAAGAAGAACTTCAGAAGTCGCGGCATTGTGCCTTTTTTCGCCTTGTGCATAGGCTTTTTCATCATACCCTTATTCATTCCATCTTCGCCCCCTTTGTCTGGGATGTATAAACCTCATTATAAATAGCGTTATTCTCAATAAGCTCTTCATGGGTGCCTATACCGTTAATAATACCGTTATCTATAACGATTATCATATCCGCATCCTCGACGGATGAGATACGCTGTGCAATAATAATCTTGGTCGTATCGGGAATTTCGTCACGCATTGCCTTACGGATAAATGCGTCTGTTCTTGTGTCAACTGCGCTTGTGGAGTCGTCAAGAATAAGAATTTTCGGCTTCTTAAGTAAAGCACGTGCAATACAGAGTCTTTGCTTCTGTCCGCCGGAAACGTTTGTACCGCCTTGCTCAATGTAGGTATCGTAGCCATCGGGGAAGGAGCTTACAAACTCGTGAGCCTGAGCAAGCTTACATACACGTACAAGCTCCTCGTCGGTTGCATTTTCGTTACCCCAACGAAGATTTTCCTTAATGGTGCCGGAGAAGAGCACGTTTTTCTGCAAAACAACGCTCACCTCATCACGAAGAGTCTTTAAATCATAGTCACGCACGTCAACACCGCCAACCATAACGCTACCATCGGTAACGTCGTAAAGACGGGGGATAAGCTGTATAAGGGATGATTTAGAGCTTCCCGTTCCGCCTATGATTCCGACGGTTTGTCCCGATTTGATTTTTAAATTAACGTCCGTTAAAGCGTAATTTTCAGCTCTCTTTGCGTATTTAAAGAATACGTTTTTAAACTCGATATCGCCGTTTTTAACCACGTCCACGGGATTTTCGGGATTTGTAATAGTGGATTCCTCAACTAAAATTTCAGAAATACGGTTTGCGCTCTCGCCCGCCATTGTGAGCATTACGAATATGAAGGAGAGCATCATAAGAGAGGAAAGGATCTGCATACCGTATGTAAGAAGGGCGGAGAATTTACCAATATCAAAGGCCTGTCCGCCGGAGGAAATAATAAGACGTGAGCCAAAGAAGCATACGAAAAGCATTACGGAATACATACAAAGCTGCATGATGGGGTTATTGAACGCAAGTATTTTATCAGCTCTTGTAAAGTCGTTTTTAACATCCTCGGAGGCATCTCTGAATTTATCCTTTTCATAATCCTCACGTACGAAGGATTTAACCACTCTCATACCCTTAACGTTTTCCTGTACGGAATTGTTAAGCTTATCGTATTTCTTGAACACCTTTTTAAATATAGGCATTGCAATACGGATAATTGAGAAAAGGCCGAAAATAAGGATAGGAATAACAAGAACGAAGATAAGCGCCATCTTACCACCAAGTGTAAACGCCATAATAATAGAGAACGTAAACATAAGAGGAGAGCGGATAGCTGTGCGGATTATCATCATAAACGCATTCTGCACGTTTGTAACGTCGGTTGTCATTCTCGTTATCATACTGGATGATGAGAATTTATCGATATTCTCAAATGAGAATCCCTGACTTTTTACGTAAAGGTCGGAACGCAGATTTTTTGCAAATCCGCAGGAGGCCACAGCGCAATGTCTGCCGGCTAAAATACCGAAGCAAAGGGACAGAAGTGCCATAACAACAAGGATACCGCCGAATATAGCGGCGCTTGATGTGGGGTCATTAAGCAAAAGGAAAGAAAGCTTTACGTTTTCGTAATCCCTTTGAATAATCAAAATAAGGTCCGAGGCAATAAAGGGAATAAGACATTCCATAATTACCTCAAATGCTACAAAAAGCGGTGAGAGAACAGCGCTCATTCTGTACTCGCGTATGCTTTTCGCAAGAAGCTTGAAATTCTTTAACATTTTGACTCCTTTCAATATTATAAGGAATTTATATAGGTTATTTTAGCACTTTTTTACTCCATTGTCAATTGTAATTATTCATATGAAAATCGAAAAAATTGTGTCCGAATAGTGAAATTTAAACATAAAAATTTAGTTCGATGAACTAAGGAAAATAAAAAAACGCTGTTTCTTGATTTGAAACAGCGGATATTTTACAGCAAATTCCCGTAGGCGTGTCTGAAAAGCTCTGTGATTCGGTCCTTTTGTCCGGATAAATGAAGATATCCGAAAAGAGCCTCAAAGCCTGTTGCGTTTTTATATTCTATGGGAGACGCACTTTTTGGAATGTTCAAGTGAGAAGAGTTTCTGCCACGCTTGAAAATAGCCTCTTCCTCTTCGGTAAGCATATCCTTGATACGTAGGTAAGCTTCGTTTTGAGCAACCGCTGTCACAAAATTTCTTGCCTCGTTATTTAATTTTCCCGACTTTTCATAGCCCTTTAATATAAGCGCCTCTCTTACAAGAAGCTCAATAACGCTGTCTCCCAAATAGGCAAGAGCGTGAGCGCCGATTTGCGAAAAGTTATTCATACAGTGCCTCCCACGTAAATTATATAGACATTTTACCACACTTTTTTGGGATAATCAAGGAATATAAAAAGAATATAAAAAAATTTTAAAAAAGTATTGCAATTTCAAAAAAACTGTGATAGAATAATCAAGCAAAATAAATAAGCCGGTGTGATGGAATTGGCAGACGTGCTGGACTCAAAATCCTGTGGTAGTGATACCGTATCGGTTCGACCCCGATCACCGGCACCAAGAGATACGCAATTTGCGTATCTCTTTTTTTGCGGAATATTGCATTTCGACGGGCGAAAGATGAGTAAATATTCTTATACGAACAATTTTAACTGCTAAACTTACAATATGTCTTTACTTTTACCCTTGCGTATGTTAAAATAAAAAAGTATAAAAAGCAAAATATGTGAAATGGAAGAAAAATGACAGATATTCAGAAAAAAAGATTTTTGAAGGCTAAAAGAGCGCTTTTTGACAAGTATTACAGTTTCCTTAACGAGAAGCAAAGGGAAGCGGTCTATACCGTAAACGGCCCCGTACTTATTCTTGCGGGCGCAGGAAGCGGAAAAACGACTGTTCTTGTAAACAGAATCGCTCACATAATCAAATACGGTAATGCCTATTATACCGAAAACATTCCTGATTTTATTACCGAGGATACCCTTGACGATCTTGAGGCGGCTGTTAACCTCGATAATGAAATGATAAAAAAATATTTAGAGCTTTTTGCGGAAGCGCCATGTCAGCCCTGGGGTATTCTTGCGATTACCTTTACAAATAAGGCGGCGAATGAAATTAAAGAGCGGCTTGATAAAATTTTAAACGAGGATTCCTCCGACGTGTGGGCAGGCACGTTCCACTCCATATGTATGCGTATTCTTCGTAAAAGCGGAGAGCTTGTGGGCTACAAGCCCGGTTTTTCCGTTTGCGACACCGATGATGCTAAAAAGGTTGTGGCAACCTGTGTAAAGGACCTGAATATTAACGATAAGATCCTTTCCGTAAAGGAAATTATGAACGTAATAAGCAGAGCAAAGGATAAGCTTCTTACTCCCTCCGACTTTTCCCTTGAATGTGCGGGAGATTTCAAATACAGGCAAATTGCAAGGGTGTATGAGCTTTATCAGAAGAGGCTTGAGGATGCAAACGTCCTTGATTTCGACGATATTATTATGAAGACGGTTAAGCTCCTTTCGGAAAATCCCGACGTGCTTTCTTATTATCAGAATAAATTCAGATACGTTAGCGTTGACGAGTATCAGGATACAAACAAGGCGCAGTTTGAGCTTATATCCCGACTTTGCGGATTTTATTCAAATATAATGGTAGTTGGCGACGACGACCAGAGCATTTACAAATTCCGCGGAGCAACGATTGAGAATATTTTAAGCTTTGATTCAAGCTATTCGAAAGCAAAGGTTATAAAGCTTGAGCAGAATTACCGCTCCACGTCGAATATTCTGAATGCGGCAAACAGCTTGATATCAAAAAACTCTCACAAGTATCCCAAAAAGCTTTGGTGTAAAAACGAAAGCGGAGAGAAGATTGTGGTTAAGGAAACCTATAACCCCAATGAGGAAGCAAGATATATAATCGACAGAATCGTAAAGCTTCGTGAGGAGCTGGGACTTAAATACAAGGATTTTGCCATTCTTTACAGAATAAACGCCCAATCACAGAGCTTTGAGACGGTTTTCAGCAAAAGCGGTATTCCGTACAGAATATTGGGTGCGCTTCGATTCTACGACCGTGAGGAAATTAAGGATATTATAGCTTATTTGCATGTTGTAAATAATTTAAGCGACAATGTGCATCTTCGCAGGATCATAGCAAAGCCGAGAAGAAAAATAGGAGCATCCACCATTGATGCGCTGTTCAGCATAGCCGAGGAAACGGGTAATACCGCCGTTGAAATTATGGAAAGGGCAGGTGAGTTTAACGCTTTCCCCAAAATGTCCGTATCTTCAATGATCGATTTTGCAAAAATGCTGAAAACCTTTGCCGAGGAAAAGGAGCATATGCCCTTAAACGCCTTGGTGCGTGAGCTTATCAAAAAATCGGGATATGAAAATATGCTTCTTGAAAAGGGAAGCGCAGAGGCTGACAGGCTTGAAAACCTTGATCAGCTCGTAAGTGCCGTTGCGGAATACGAGGATGAGGCGGAAGAGCCAACCCTTTCAGGATTCCTTGAGCAGGTGGCTCTCGTTGCCGATATTGATCGCTATGATGCGGACGCAGATGCTGTGACCCTTATGACGATTCACAGCGCAAAGGGACTTGAATTTCCCGTCGTTTTCCTGCCGGGTATGGAGGATGGACTTTTCCCGTCTCAGCAGTCAATCGGTCTTATGTCCGAAATAGAGGAAGAAAGACGTCTTGCCTATGTTGCTATAACGAGAGCAAAAAAGATACTTGTTATGATATATGCAAGAGAGCGAATGATCCACGGTATGACTCAAAGAAACACCCTTTCAAGATTCGTTCGCGAAATCGATGAAAGCTATCTTGATATACAAAAGATCGGCGGAGACAGAAATAAGGGATTCTTTGAAAGAAAAGACACGTCATCGGGAGTTTTCTCCTTTAAGGACGCTTTTTCAACGCCAACGCCGAAGCCTATGCCGAAGCCCACGGATCTGTTTTCCGCAGGGGACAGAATAAATCATACAACCTTTGGCGAAGGAACCATACTTACAGTAACAAAAACCAACTCGGATAATCTTTATGAAATTGCTTTTGATCGCGTAGGTACAAAAAAGCTTATGGCAAGCTACGCATCAAGGCTTATGAAAAAACTTTAAAAGGGAGAATAAAAATGAACATTCCAAGACCTGAACATCCTAATCCTCAATTTGAAAGAGAAAGCTTTGTAAATTTGAACGGCAAATGGGAATTTGAAATGGACAAGGGGGTAAGCGGCAGAGATAGAAAGTTTAATGAAAGAACCTCTTTAAATTCCGAAATTATCGTTCCCTTCTGTCCTGAAAGCGTTCTTTCGGGAATAGGAGATACGGATTTTCTTAATTGCGTTTGGTATCTTAAAAAGCTTTTCATTGAGGATAACGGACTTGACGTTATTCTTCATTTCGGAGCAGTTGACTATGAAAGCTACGTGTATATAAACGGTAAAGAGGCTTATCATAACGTAGGCGGATACATCGGATTTGATATTGATATTACCTCTTTTGTTAAGCGCGGTGAGGAAAATATTATTACCGTTTGCGCAATTGACGGTCATCCCGCAGGTAAGGCATCCGGTAAACAGAGCAAAAACTATTATTCAATGGGCTGTGACTACACCCGTACAACAGGTATTTGGCAGACCGTATGGCTTGAATACGTAGAAAAGAACCGTATAGAATATGTAAAATACTATCCCTCAGCAGAGCAGAAAAACGTACAGATGGAAATCTCCGTTAAGGGTGATGAAAAGCTTTCCGTTGTATGTGAATATGAAGGAAAAGTACAGGGAAGTGTGGATATTTCCTTAAGAAACGGTGTTAACAGAATAGCAGTTTCTTTGGATGAGATACATCTTTGGGAGGCAGGCTGCGGCAGACTTTACGACGTTACGTTCACCTACGGTAAGGATAAGGTGAAGAGCTATTTCGGTATCCGTACAACAGCCTTTGACAAGCAGAATTACCTTTTGAACGGAAAACCGCTTTATCTTCGTACGGTGCTCGATCAGGGCTTCTATAAGAAGGGTATTTACACAGCCGAAACAGAGGAAGAGCTTGTACGTGATATTTATCTTTCCCTTGATGCGGGCTTCAACGGTGCAAGACTTCATCAGAAGGTATTTGAAAAGAGATTCCTTTACCACTGCGATAAGCTTGGATATCTTGTATTCGGTGAAACCGGAAACTGGGGTGTAGATTGTTCAAATATGGATCAGCTTGCTCCCTTCCTTATGGAGTGGCAGAGAGAGCTTGCAAGAGATTTTAACCATCCTTCAATTATCGGCTGGTGTCCTCTTAACGAAACGTGGGATTGCAATTACAGACATCAAAATGATGATTTCATAAGAACTCTTTATTATACCACAAAAGCTATTGACTCCACACGTCCCTGCGTAGGCACAAGCGGTAACTATCAGGTTGTTTCCGACATATACGATCTTCACGACTATATTCAGAAAAAGGATGAGTTTGAGAAGATTTATCTTGCCCCCACTAAGGAAGAAATGTGTGAGGAATACGACAAGGCGCACGAATGGGTAGCCAGATATCAGAAATCCCTCAATTATAAGGATTTGGCGCTTTATTTAAGCGAATACGGCGGAATCCGTTGGGATACCGACGGTGTTGGCGGTTGGGGCTACGGTGACGGTCCTAAAACAGAGGAAGAATTTCTTGATAGATATGAGTACCTTACAAAGGCGCTTGTTGACAGCCCCTACATTTGTGGCTTCTGTTATACTCAGCTTTACGACGTAGAGCAGGAGGTCAACGGTCTTTATACTTATGAGAGAAAGCCTAAATTTGATATGGCAAAAATAAAGGCTATTACACAGTACGAGCCCAAAAAGTAATAAAAAAGTCATTACGTATATAAAAACAGGCTACATTAAGTGGCCTGTTTTTGAAAAAGGAGATAAAATGAGCATTCCGAGACCCGAGCATCCCAATCCGCAATTTGAAAGAGAAAATTGGGTTAATTTAAACGGTGAATGGGAATTTGAGCTTGACAGAGGAGTAAGCGGACTTGACAGAAAATTTTACGAAAGAGAGTCTCTGAATTCCAAAATCACAGTTCCGTTCTGTCCCGAAAGTGTTTTGTCCGGCATTTGCAACACCGATTATCTTAACTGTGTTTGGTATCTTAAAAAACTTAATATTGAAGATAACGGACTCGACGTCATTCTCCATTTCGGAGCAGTTGACTATGAAAGCTACGTGTACATAAACGGTAAAGAAACTTATCATAACGTAGGCGGATACGTTGGCTTTGACATTGATATCACACCTTATATAAGACGTGGAGAGGAAAACGTAATAACCGTATGCGCCAAGGATGGACATCCTAACGGAAAGGCATCCGGAAAGCAATGTGAAAATTACTATTCGATAGAATGCTGTTACACCCGCACTACGGGTATATGGCAGACGGTGTGGCTGGAATACGTTGAAAAAAGCCGTATTGAATACGTAAAGTATTATCCCTCGGCAGAGCAGAAAAACGTACAGATGGAAATCTCGGTAAAGGGCGAAGAAAAGCTTTCAGTTGTATGTGAATACAAGGGAAAAACGCAGGGAAGTGTGGATATTTCCCTAAAAAGCGGCGTTAACAGAATAGTAGTTCCGTTGGATGAAATATACCTATGGGAGGCGGGCTGCGGCAGACTTTACGACGTAACGCTTACATACGGTAAGGATAAGGTAAAGAGCTATTTCGGTATTCGCACATCAGCCTTTGATAAGGATGGATATCTTTTAAACGGTAAACGGTTGTTCCTGCGTACGGTGCTTGATCAGGGCTATTATAAAAATGGAATCTATACTGCCGAAACGGATGAGGAGCTATGCCGTGACATTTATCTTTCCTTCGATGCGGGATTTAATGGCGCAAGACTTCATCAAAAGGTGTTTGAGCCGAGATTTTTGTATCATTGCGACAGGCTTGGTTACCTTGTGTTCGGAGAATCGGCAAATGCGCATCTTGACTATTCGGATATGAATCAGCTTGCACCCTTTTTGCTTGAATGGCAAAAGGAGGTTAAAAGAGATTTCAATCACCCATCAATTATCGGATGGTGTCCGCTAAACGAGACGTGGGATTGGGAAAACCGACATCAAAACGATGATTTTGTAAGAACGCTTTACTACACCACAAAGGCGATGGACAGCACCCGCCCATGCATAGGAACAAGCGGTAATTATCAGGTGGTCTCCGATATTTACGATCTTCACGATTATATTCAGGAAAAAGAGGATTTTGAAAAAATATATCTTGCAAAAACAAAGGAAGAAATGCTTGAAAATTACGATTCTCATCCTTGGCATAGCGGAGTATCAAAATATCAGAATTCTAAGGAGTGGGCGCATTTGCCTATCTTTTTGAGTGAATACGGAGGTACCCGATGGAACGAGGATGGAATCAACGGAGGCTGGGGATACGGAAACGGACCGAAAACTGTGGATGAATTTTTTGAAAGATATGAGTACCTAACGAAGGCGCTTATTAAAAGCCCGTATATATGCGGATTTTGCTACACTCAGCTTTATGATATAGAGCAGGAGGTCAACGGTCTTTATACTTATGAGAGAAAGCCTAAATTTGATATGAAAAAAATAAAGGCGATTACTCAGTATAATTCGGAAAAACGCACATAAGCAAAAAACAGGCTGCCGGATGGCAGCCTGTTTTTTTGTTCCGTTAAGAATTTTTGATGGAATTTTCGTAGGACTCGATCATCTTCTTAACCATCTGACCGCCGATAGAGCCGGCCTGACGGGAAGTAAGATCGCCGTTGTAACCGTTCTGGTTAAGAGTTACGCCCACTTCGCTTGCTGCCTGCATTTTGAACTTGTCCATAGCAGACTTAGCTTCGGGTACAGTAATCTTGTTACTTGCCATTTTGTAAACTCCTGTTCATTAGTATCTATATTATCGAGCAAGGGCGATTTTTGCAAAACCGCCCAGTCAACAGAACCGTTTTACAATCTTCGTCGTCGCTCTGATATTATTATGTTTTTTATATTCAAAATTATAAATGGTAAAATTTGATTTATTTTAAAACAAAAAAGCGACACGCCGTGTCGCTTTTTATGTATAGATATTAAAGCACCTGATAAGCATTGGCTGCCCAGGCGTATCCCTTGGCGCGCAGACCCTTACCTGTAATTGCGCTGGTGTTTTCATTGAAACCGTACTTGCATACCGAGGACTTATAGTTGTTTGCAATAGCGTCTGCAAGCTCTGTGTAGCCGAGGTTACGGAGTGCGTAAACAAACATTACAACGTCGGGAGCCCAGACAGCGCCTCTCCAGTATCCGTCTTCAACAAACCATTCGCTGTCAACAGCTTCGCTGGAAATTCCGCCCTTACAAAGATGATGCTCTGTGATCTGCTTTACTATATATTCCTGAATTTCCTTAGGAAGCATATTCTCAAGAACAATTACACGAAGGGGCATAAGTGCGTTACAGTAATATGCTTCACCCGTTTCTGCAAGACGGGTAAAGATTCTTTCACCGTCCCAGTAATCCTTAACAGCCTTGTCGGCAAGCTCTTTGGCGAGCTGAGCGTAGATTCTCTTATCGGTGGGGAAGTCAAGAGCTTCTGCCGCCTCGGAAAGGAACTTACACTGTACAGCAAGGAATGCGATAAGCTCCGCTGTTTCGATATGCTCGCTTTTATCAAAGCAGGTTGAGTTGTCCTGTCCGGAATCGTTACCGTGATAGTAGGAGGGAACGTCACCTCGGAGATTGAGCCACCAGTCGGTGTTACGCTTCATATCGAAGTAAACCTCTTCAAGAGCATGGGGAGTTGCAAATTCGGGATTTCTTTTTATCATCTGCTTATACATCCAACCCTGTACGGGAGGCTTAACAAAGTTCCAGATTTTGTGGCCCTCGGAAATAGCGTCGGGAACTCTGCCTACACGGTTGATATGCTTATACATTATCATAAACTGGTCCATAGCCATACGGTAGTCGATGTCTGCAAGGCCGAGGGCGTTGAAGGCGTTATCCCAGCTCCATACGTTGCTCATGCCGGCTTTGCTCATTACGATAGCATCCGTTACAAAATTACCGAAACGGGAAATTGTGTTGGCCCACATGATGTAGGCACATTCCTTTTCGTATTTATTTTTGCAATTGAATTTCTTCTCCCAAGCGATGTAATCCTTTTCGGCCAAATCGGCATAGTAGTCGTATCTCATACCCTTAGCGCCCGTTGCGCCTTTGTCAAGGAAGCTTGTTTCAATGGAAAACTCATACTCACCGCTTTCGTCGGGGAAAATTCTTACGTTTGTATATTCAGCGCGGATAACACCGGGGATACGTTCCTTTTCAAGCTTAAGTGTACCCTTGACAGGAACAAAGAATACGCTTAAATTATTTGTAAAATCGCAGACCTCAATAACACCGTTCTGAATTATCTGATAGTCAAATTTCGTTTCTTTTTTCGCAAACTCAACAAGAATATCTTTTCCTTTACCTTTAATAAATGTTCCGTCTGTTCCGAAAAGAGTAATGTTCTGCTCACCGCCTTCAAATTTAGCGGTTATTTCACGAGGGGTAAATGAAAACTTAGCGCCCTTGCCGTAGTTAATGCTCAACATACCGTTAAAAACATCCATTCCGTGACCGTGGATCGGAGCAAGCTTAAGCGCTTCCTTACCCTTTTGGTCCCATACGTGGTATGATCCTCTTATGCTGTAATGAAGTCTGTCAAATGTATACATATAGCGTTCATCCTTTTCCTACATATTTATTTAATTAAATGTTATCATAAAAACGCCGAAAAATCAATAAAAACCTGCATTTTACCCAAAATTGCTTATAATAAATATGTAAGAAAAATATTTTTAAAAAAAGTAAAAAAAATTTCAAAAAAGGTATTGACAATCGAAAGAGTAGGTGATATAATAGCAAGGCACTCTGCGGGAGCGAGTGCGAAAGATCCTTGAAAATTGAACAATGAAGAGAAGAAGTTTAAAAGACAGAAAT
>JAFVYY010000034.1 GCA_017508405.1 Clostridia bacterium | reverse complement strand
TATCTGATGGGATTTACATTAACGATATTATAACCGTTATGATTTGATGCCCCAAGAATGGCGCCAAATGCATCATATACATAGCTTGCAGCAAGCTCACCTGAAGATGAATATATCTCCGTAATATCTCCCATCAGATTCTTTCTGTAATAGTAATCTGCTCCATTGAAGCTAAAGCCTACAATACCGTCAAGACCGTAGTAATAAACAAGAGTATTAGTTCCATCTGTTTCTTTGAGAATACGGTTGCCATCAAGAGTATAAACTGTATTATTCTTCTTAATTCTGATACCGTTCGAGTTGTAATCGAAAGTGTGGTTGTTAAAGCTCTTTAGCTTTCTGCCTTCCCATACAAGGTCATTTGATAAGTACGTTGTCGGGTTACCTTTATACTTATTTTACATTATTTTTTCCACATTGTCAACTATATAAAAACGAGAGCAGATTGCTCTGCTCCCGCCGGGTTTATTTGTTATTTTTGTTGACTTGATTGCCAGACACAGAACCGTCCCCTGTCTGGTCAAGGCTTATCCCTATATCTTGTAAGTCACCAATAAAAAGCCGAGGACGAAATCCGTCCTCGGCTTTGATTATTTAACCTTGTTTTACGCCTGAGGCTTCATTGTGGGGAACAAGAGTACGTCGCGGATGGAGGGACTGTCTGTAAGGAGCATTACAAGGCGGTCAATACCGAAGCCGAGACCTCCTGTGGGGGGCATACCGTATTCAAGGGCTGTAATGTAGTCGTAATCTACCTCTGCCTTTGTATCGGGCTCCTCTGCGCGCTTAGCGGCAACCTGCTTTTCAAAGCGTTCCTTCTGGTCAATGGGGTCATTAAGCTCTGAGAATGCATTACCAAACTCTGTTGCGTTGATAAAGTATTCAAAGCGCTCTGTAAACATAGGATTATCAGCCTTTCTCTTAGCGAGGGGACTGTTTTCTACGGGATAATCATAAATGAACGTAGGCTGAATAAGCTTTTCTTCAACGTATGCATCAAAGAACTCGATAAGAACTCTACCCTTTGTAGCGTTATCGGCTACCTCAACGTGATGAGCCTTAGCAGCTTCTCTTGCCTGCTCATCGGTTGCCCAGTCGTTATAATCAACGCCTGCGTACTTCTTAACAGCCTCTACCATTGTAAGTCTTTCCCACTTACCCATATCGATCTCGTTGCCCTGATACATAATCTTCTCGGAGCCGCAAATCTTAACGGCAAGCATCTTATTCATTTCCTCAACAAGGTCCATCATACCCTTGTAGTCGGTAAATGCCTGATAAAGCTCAATAGATGTAAATTCGGGGTTATGCTTTGTATCCATACCCTCATTTCTGAAGATTCTTCCAACCTCGTATACTCTATGCATACCGCCAACGATAAGGCGCTTAAGATAAAGCTCTGTTTCAATACGGAGATACATATCTATATCAAGGGTGTTATGGTGAGTTACGAAGGGTCTTGCGCTTGCGCCGATTTCAAGGGGAACAAGAATAGGAGTATCTACCTCCAAAAATCCCTTGGAATCAAGGTAATTACGGATTTCCTTAAGAATCTGCGATCTCTTATAGAACGTATCCTTAACCTCGGGATTAACGATAAGATCTACGTATCTCTGTCTGTATCTTGTTTCCTGATCCTTAAGACCGTGGAACTTCTCGGGTAAAGGAAGGAGGGATTTAGCAAGAAGCTCTATTTCGTACACGTGTACGGAGATTTCGCCTCTTCTTGTTCTGAAAACCATACCTGAAAGGCCGATGATATCACCAATATCCCACTTCTTATACTGTTCAAAAACATCTTCGCCAACATCGTTTATTCTGATATAGCACTGGATTCTTCCCTTGCCGTCGAGAACGTCGATGAAGTTAGCCTTACCCATATCACGGCGTGACATAAGTCTGCCTGCGATTTTAACGGTCTTGCCCTCGTATTCATCAAACTTTTCTACAATGTCTGTGGTGTATGCGTCAATATCGTACTTTACCTTTTCAAAGGGATTATTTCCCGCATCGCAAAGGTTGGCAAGCTTATCGCGTCTGATTTGCAAAATCTCGCTTAATTCAACCTCGCTAACTGCGTTTTCAACATTATTCAAGTTTTCCTGCATATTTGTCGCCTCAATTCTTTGTCTTGAAGAAATCTACAATTACCGCTTCCTTTTCACCGGAGCGTGTTTCTATGATTACTGTTTCACCCTTCTTATGGCCTATTACCGCCATACCGATGGGTGAACGGTCGGAAATCTTACCGTTGAAGGGGTCAACCTCGTTTGAACCAACAAGGTCATACTGCTTTTCTATTCCGTCCTTATACTTGATAACAACAGTTGAACCGAGGGATACGATGTTCTTAACAACCTCAGTATCGATTACCTCTGCGTTCTTGATAAGGTACTCAAGCTCGATAATTCTGCTTTCAACCTTTGCCTGTTGGTCTCTTGCCTCGTCGTATTCACTGTTTTCCGACAAGTCACCGAAGGATCTTGCTTCCTTAAGAAGCTCCTTAACCTCTTGACGTCTTACGTTTTTAAGATAATTAAGCTCTTCCTGAAGCTTCTCATAACCTTCGACGGTATATTTTATTTTCTTTTCTTCCATAATGATCACCTCACGGCACTATGTGCCTTTCAAAAAATTTATGTAGTTTATTTCAAATTACGCACAAAAACTCCGATTACGGAGTTTTTGTAAAAATCAGAATTTAATAGGCTTAGCAGTAAGATAACGTCTTACCATGAGCGCAACCTTAAAGGTTATTGCGTGGTCGAACTGACGAAGGTCAAGTCCTGTAAGCTTCTTTATCTTATCAAGTCTGTATACAAGTGTATTTCTGTGTACGAAAAGCTTTCTTGACGTTTCAGATACATTCAAGTTGTTCTCGAAGAATACCTGAATAGTCTGAAGAGTTTCCTTATCAAGGGTTTCGATAGAGCCGTGCTTAAATACCTCTGTGAGGAAGATCTCACAAAGAGTTGTGGGAAGCTGATAAATAAGTCTGCCGATACCGAGATTTTCGTAGCTTACGATTTCCTTTTCGGTTTCGAATACCTTACCAACCTCAATAGCTATCTGCGCTTCCTTATACGAACGTGCAAGCTCCTTGATATTATCAACGATAGTACCGATACCGATACCGACACGGCAGTAGAACTCTGAGCTTAACGTATCAGATATGCTCTGTGCGATCTTTTCTGTTTCTGCAAGGTCAGCGTCATCCGCAAGTCCCTTGACAACAACAACGTCCTGATCGCCCGTAGCTATAACATAGTCCTTTGACTTATCGGGGAACATATTCTGAAGAATTTCAAAGGGCATAATTTCCGTTCTTGAGTAGAATCTGATAAGGAACACTACACGGTGGTCGTTACCGTCAAAGTGAAGCTCCTTACTCTTTGCATAAATATCACTTGGCAAAATGTTATCCATAATGATATTTTTGATAAACGAGCTCTTATCGCATTTTTCGTCATAGAAGCTCTTAATATTAGAAAGAGAAATTGCAAGAATGGATGCGTACTTATTAGCTATCTTATCCTCACCCTCAACGAATACCATATATTCGATCTTAGCTCCGCTGCCGATAGGCTGATAGGTGTAGCCGTCCACAACCATTGTATCCGTGGTATAAAGCATTTCCTCCTTAGCGCGTCCTCGCAATTCGCCGATTTTGGAAAGCTCGCTGCAAGCAATAACAACTCCCGAATCGTCAATTACACCGATAACACGGTCAACCGCATCATGCATCTGATGAATGACACCTTGAAACAATCTATTAGACATACCTTACCTCCGAAATGATTTTTTGTGCAATTTGTGCATTCTGTATATATATATTACACTATTTAATAGGGTATTTCAAGCCTTTTTTTGATATTTTTTTGTTAATTTTGCATATTTTTTTGCCATTTTATACAAAAATCACAATTCAAGCTCGTATGAAATGCACGCAAGGGCAAATGTGGGGGCAGTTTCGCATCTTAATATGCGTTTTCCGAGACCTGCTATTTTTGCGCCTGTGTTTCTTATAGCTTCAACCTCATTCAAGCTAAATCCGCCCTCGGCTCCGATTATTACGGATACAGATCTTGCATCCCTGCTTTCCCTTAAAATCTCTTTCAAGGGGCGGGTTCCGTCTCCCTCGTAGCACAAAATCACAAGATCGCTTTTTGCCGCATCGTCAATCGCCTGCTTGAATTTCATAGCCTCTTTAACCACGGGGATGATTCCTCTTCCGCATTGCTTTGCTGCGCTTTCCGCAATTTTATTATGGCGCTCAGCCTTCTTTTGGATATCCTTACCCTCTATTTTGGCAATACATCTTTCCGTTGAAAAGGGTATTATCTCCGAGGCTCCGCACTCTACGGATTTTTGTATTATGGTTTCAAGCTTATCGCTTTTCGGAATGGCTTGATAAAGCTTGATATAATGTACAGGCTCGGTATCGGATTTGCCTTCGCTTATGACGTCTGCCTGTACCTCTCCGTCGAAAAAGCCCGAAATTTTACATACGTATACGTTTTTTTGCATATCGCAAACCGTTATTTCCTCGCCGACAGCCATACGCAAAGAGTGGGAAATATGATGGGCGTCGTC
>JAFVYY010000033.1 GCA_017508405.1 Clostridia bacterium | reverse complement strand
GTATTCTTTTCTTTCCTCTGCGTGAAGTAAGGTCATATCGAAGCCCTCTCTTTGGTAAAATAAGGAGTTAGCCTCTGCTAACATACAGATTATAGCATCTGATTTTCTGTTTGTCAATAGGTAGGAAAAATTTTTTTGGAAAATTTTGATGGTTAGTAAAGAAGCCAATAGCTTAAGAGCTTTTTACAAGAACGGCGGAGGATCGACCGCCACGGTAAGACAGTCGGATCCCGCATTAAACAATGTGCTGTTCCCTATATTTCTTTATTTTATAAAGAATGTAGTCTCTCGTTACGGTCTCGTCCTTAAGAAAATCAATGAATTGGGGAATATTGTCGTAAAAGATCCTGTCAAGCTCTTCCTTCGTAAAATGCTCGCTTCCCGTTATGGTTTTTACGAGCAACGAGGTGACGCCGAGAAAATAAAGGCGCAAACGGTTATCCTGCTCCTTGGTGAATACACGGACGCTCATGTATTCCGCCATTGCGCGGACAAATTCCATTCCGTAATTGTACATAACGTCATACAGATATCCCGAGTAGGATGAAGTAAGAATGCTTTTGTATATCTTTTTGTTTTCGAAAATATAGGAAAGAGTATGAAGATAGCAGAAGCGAGGGGTAAAAAATATTTCGACCCCTCTTTTTATATCATATTCAAACAGGTCAACGATAAGAGCATATTTGTCTGCAAAGGCACGGTAAAAGTACTGTCTTGAAATGCCTACATCTTCGGCAATTGCCTTAACAGTAAGGGAGTCAAAATCCGTTTTTGACAGCAATTTATCAAGAGAAGCGACGATTTTCGGCATAAGCTTCTCAATATTTACCTCTCCGACCATAAAAAATCCTCCGTTTTATGACAGAAGTCAACATTTTAGTTTACACATTTTGAAAAGTGTCAATTTCATTATATCATATATTATGTTATAATTCAAGTGCGAAATAAAAATAAAATTCAGGAGGATTTTTATGAGTAATGGAAATTCAATTGAGTTCATGGGCACTCCCGCACAGGAGGCAGAACTCAAAAAAGTAATCGTGAAGTACAAGAATCAACCCGGCGGACTTATGCCTGCATTGCAGGAAGCGCAGGGCATTTACGGCTATCTCCCTTACGAGGTACAGAAGATGATTGCTGAGGGTATGGACGTTAGCATGAGCGAGGTATTCGGTGTAGCTACATTCTATGCGCAGTTCTCCCTCGTTCCTAAGGGAAAGTACATTATCAGCGTATGTCTTGGTACAGCTTGTTACGTTAAGGGCGCAGACAAGGTTCTCACAGCTATTGAAGAGAAGCTTGGCATCAAGAGCGGCGAATGCACACCTGACAGAAAGTTCTCTATTGAAGCTTGCCGTTGCGTAGGCGCTTGCGGTCTTGCTCCCGTTATGACTGTAAACGGTGAGGTTTACGGTAAGGTAACTCCCGAGCAGGCAGTTAAAGTAATCGAATCCTATATGGCTAAGGAGGACTGATTAAAATGAAGATGACTATTGAAAGATTAAATGAAATCAAGGCTCAGTATGAGCCTATAGTAAAGGCTCGTAGCTTTGTTATTGACAAGGCTGCTGAAATGGCAGAGCATTCTCAGTACAGAAAGCAGATTCTCGTTTGCGGCGGTACAGGCTGTACATCATCCGGCTGCGGCAAGGTTGTTGAAGCTCTTGAAGCAGAGCTCAAGGCTAACAACTGCGACGACGTTATCGTTGTAAAGACAGGATGCTTCGGCTACTGTGCGCTCGGTCCTATCGTTATAGTATATCCCGAAGGCGCATTCTACAGCCAGGCAACACCCGAAGGCGCTAAGCGTATCGTTAACGAGCATATCATTGGCGGTAACGTATGCAAGGATCTTCTTTTCCCTGAAACAGTTCAGGAGGACGGAGATGTTCTTCCCTTCGGTCAGATCCGTTTCTATAAGAAGCAGATGCGTATTGCTCTCCGTAACTGCGGCGTGATCTCTCCCTTTAAGATCGAAGAGTACATCGCAACAGACGGATATCAGGCATTATATAAGGTTCTTACATCCATGAGTCAGGATGACGTTATTTCCACAATGCTCGCATCCGGCTTGAGAGGCCGTGGCGGTGCAGGCTTCCCCACAGGTAGAAAGTGGGCTTTCGCTAAGGCTTCCGTTGGTGACGTTAAGTACGTATGCTGTAACGCAGACGAGGGCGACCCCGGTGCGTTCATGGACCGTTCCATCCTCGAGGGTGACCCCCATGCTATTATCGAGGCTATGGCTATCGCAGCTTATACAATAGGCGCTAAGCAGGGTTACGTTTACGTTCGTGCTGAGTATCCTATCGCTGTTGAAAGACTTAGAATCGCTATTGAACAGGCTCGTGAAATGGGCTTGCTCGGTAAGAACATTTTCGGTACAGACTTCTCATTTGACCTTGACATTCGTCTTGGCGCAGGCGCATTCGTATGCGGTGAGGAAACAGCTCTTATGTCTTCCATTGAGGGTAAGCGCGGTGAACCCCGTCCCCGTCCTCCGTTCCCTGCAGTTAAGGGTCTTTTTGGAGTTCCTACTGTTCTTAACAACGTTGAAACCTATGCTAACGTAGCACAGATCATCCTTAAGGGCGCTGATTGGTTCTCATCCATCGGTACTGAGGATACTAAGGGTACTAAGGTATTTGCTCTCGGCGGTAAGATCAATAACGTTGGTCTTGTTGAGGTTCCCATGGGTACAACACTCCGTGAGATCATCGAGGACATCGGTGGCGGTATCCCCAACGGCAAGACATTCAAGGCAGCTCAGACAGGCGGTCCCTCCGGCGGATGTATCCCTGCTGAATATATTGATACTCCCATTGACTTTGCATCCCTTTCCAAGATCGGCTCAATGATGGGCTCAGGCGGACTTATCGTAATGGATGAAGACACATGTATGGTTGACATCGCTAAGTTCTACCTCGAGTTTACTTGTGAGGAGTCCTGCGGTAAGTGCTCACCCTGCCGTATCGGTACAAAGCGCTTGCTCCAGCTTCTTGAAAAGGTTACAGACGGTAAGGGCGAAATGGAAGACCTTGAGAAGATCGAGGAGCTTTCCAAGCATATGCAGTCCTCATGTCTCTGTGCTCTCGGTCAGACAGCATCCAACCCCGTTGTTTCCACAATCAAGTTCTTCCGCGATGAATATATCGCTCATATCGTAGATAAGACTTGTCCTGCTCACAAGTGTAAGAAGCTTACACGTTACCTTATCGATCCCGACAAGTGCGTTGGTTGTACACTTTGTGCACGCAACTGTCCTGTTAAGGCTATCAAGGGCGAGGTTAAGAAGCCTCACGTTATCGATCAGGATAAATGTATCAAGTGTGGCGTATGTCTTAACAACTGTAAGAAGTTTAAGGCAATCTACACAGAATAAGGGGGCATAACATAATGAAAATGATTAACTTAGTAATTAACAATATTCCTGTAACTGTTCCCGAAGGAACAACTATTTTACAGGCTGCAAAGCAGATAGGCGTAGATATCCCCTCCCTCTGCTATCTCAAGGACATCAACTGCATCGGTGCTTGCCGTGTTTGCGTAGTTGAGATCGTTGGCAGACGCGGACTTACAGCTGCTTGTACATATCCCGTTGAAGAGGGTATGAAGGTGCTTACAAACACACCCGCAGTTCGCGCGTCCAGAAAGACAACTCTTGAGCTTATCCTTTCCACACATAACAGAAAGTGTCTCTCCTGTGAAAGAAGCGGTAAGTGCGAGCTTCAGAAGCTTGCTGCTGACTACGGTCTTGACGAGGATAGATTTGCAGTAGAGGAGGAGCTTGTTCCCGTTGACTACTCCACACCCTACGTTGTTCGTGATAACAACAAGTGCGTAAACTGCCAGAGATGTATCTCCGCTTGCGGTAAGGTACAGTCCGTTGGCGCTATCGGCAATATCCGCCGTGGCTATGACGTACACGTTGGCAGCCCCTTTGACATGGGTCTTGATTCCACATCCTGCGTTGGATGCGGACAGTGTATCGTAGCTTGTCCCGTTGGCGCCCTCTCCGAGGTATCCAACGTAGATAAGGTTTGGGCTGCTATCTCCGATCCCACAAAGAAGGTTGTATTCTTTACAGCTCCCTCTATCGCAGCAACACTCGGTGAGTGCTTTGACATGCCCGTTGGCACAAACGTTGAGGGTAAGATGGTTACATCTATCAAGATGCTCGGTGACGTTGAAGCGTTCAATATGAACGTAACAGCAGACCTTACAATCGTTGAAGAGGCTAACGAGCTTATCAACAGAGTTAAGTCCGATAAGCCCCTTCCCATGTTCACATCCTGCTGTCCCGGTTGGATCAAGTTCTGTGAGCATAACTATCCTGAGCTTCTTCCCAACCTCTCCACATGTAAGTCTCCTCAGCAGATGTTCGGCGCACTTCTTAAGTCCTACTACTGCGAGAAGAACGGTATTGATCCTAAGGACCTCTTTGTTGTCAGCGTAATTCCTTGTACAGCTAAGAAGTTTGAGGTAGAAAGAGAAGAGTTCCACGCAGACGTAGACGTTGCTCTTACAACAAGAGAGCTTGCTAAGATGATTAAGAACGCTTCCATCAACTTCAACGAGCTTCCCGATTCCGAATTCGCAGATCCCTTTGCAATCGCAACAGGTGCAGGCGCTATCTTCGGCGCAACAGGCGGCGTTATGGAGGCTGCTCTCCGTACTGCTAACAATCTCCTCGGCGGTAACAATGAGGCTCTTGTATTCACAGACGTTCGCGGAACAACAGGTATCAAGGAAGCTACCTACACGATTAACGGCACAGAGGTTGCTGTATGTGTAGCAAGTGGTCTTGCTAATGCAAGAAAGGTTATCGAAATGATCAAGTCCGGCGAAAAGAACTATCTCTTCATCGAGATCATGGCTTGTCCCGGCGGTTGTATCAACGGCGGCGGTCAGCCCTACCAGTTCGACGCTGTTCGTAACTTCGTAGACCTTAAGGCTCTCCGTGCATCCGTTCTTTACAAGGCAGATGATGCAAACGGACTCAGAAAGTCCCACGAAAGCCCTGTAGTTAAGGCTCTTTACGACGAGTACCTTGGCGCACCCGGCGCAGAGAAGGCACATCACCTCCTCCACACAAAGTACACAGCTCGTGAGAAATTCAACTAATTAATAAAAAATTCCCTTCTTGCTTGGCGTGATACTCTTAACGGAGTATCACGCCAATTCTATTCGGCTTGCGACGGGTGATATTTGCTTCGCAAGTTTTAAGGCGAATAGAATATCATTGAAGCTGCAAGGCTTCAATATCACGATTGCCATAGCAATCATATCACTCTTTGCGAAAGCAAAGAATATCACTAAATGCAGAAAAAGAGAGAGCTTCACGGGATTTGGTTTCCGCGTTACTCTCTCTTCTGCTTTTTATCGCAAGTTTCGCATTTGTTTAACAAATGCATCGGACTATGCCCATACCCCTATTGTAAATTCTCCGACAAAGGACATCACACATTATGCAGGAAGGGATTTTTATATGCCAATGTTGTTGACTGAATAAGATTTTGCTAATGCTTATCTTAATATATTACCACTTTGTTTGAATTAAAAACAGTATAAACGGTTTTATTCTGGTAAAGGGTTAATTTACCTTAACAAAATAAGGCAGGATGTTTAAAGGTGAGTGAACGGAAATGGTTCTGCCGCCATCGTATTCGGCCTCCCCGAGGTATTTCCATTTACCATTGGGGAGAATCACCTGTCTTTCCGTCTGTCCCCTTACAATAACGGGAGCAACGAGAATGTCGCCGCCGAGCATAAACTGATCAAGGACTCTTTCGTATCCCATATGTGGGTATTCGTACTCCATATGGCGTACAATAGGCTCACCGCTGACTGCTGAGGATTTTACCTGCTCGATTATATAGGGTGCAAATTTCTTATGGAGCATAGCCGCCTCAAAGCAAAGACCTGCGTGATAAGTATCAAGCACACGCCAGGGCGCCCAGGAGAACTGCATCATAGGGAGCAGGGCGCTTACCTGCGCCATTCTTACAAACAGCTCCTCGTCTATCTTAAAGCCGGGGGTGTAGTTTAATGACCACCATCCGCCGCCAATCATATCGGGGCAGATAAAGGGATGACCGATAAGCCCCTGGAGCAGAACAGAGGGCATAATAGTATCAATACCGTCACCCACCCAGCTGTGGTTTCTGTCGCGCAGACGCTGGATAACCGCCTTGCCGCCGCCCTTGTAGGTATCCTTGTATTCGTGGTATTCGTACCGTGTTCCAAACTCGTTCCAGGCTATATTCATTTCAGCGGGAGAGTATTTTGTCTGCTCACCGTTGGCGATATTTATACTATTGTACATTTCAATAGTTCCGCCGTCAAACTTAAAGCCGTCTACACCGTACTCCTTAATAAGTTTTTGGAGCTTTGTGTCAAGATACTCCACGTCATCGGGATTGCACATATTCAGCATAGCGCTGAAGCCGTTCCACCACTCCACAAGGGCAACCTTGCCATCATCCGTACGGAGGAAATATTTCCTTTCTCCGCTTGCGCCGTCAAGATAATTGTTGTAGGAGAAATAAGACATACTGAAGCCCTGTCCGTCGGAGGTAACCATAGGCACCACCCACAGCATAACCTTGAAGCCAAGGTCGTGTAGCTCCTTAATCATAGATTTCGGGTCGGGGAATTTGACAAAATCCCACTCCCACAGACCGTATCTTGTGTGCCAGCCCTCGTCGATCATCAGAACCCCCGGCTCGTATCCGTTATCCACTATACCGTGGGCGTATTTTAATATATC
>JAFVYY010000032.1 GCA_017508405.1 Clostridia bacterium | reverse complement strand
ATGTCTTCAACGGATGAGCAGCCCTTAACTGCGATAATAACGCCGTTACCTGCAATTGTAATGTCAACTATATCATCACCGAGGTCGTCTTTAACTTCCTCATATGTATAGTAATCCTTTTCCTTAGCAGCCTCATTTATCTTTTCAGCGTAGGATTCGGAAATGTTGCTGCAGGAAGCCAATGTGCAAACAAGCAAAACTGCAACAAGAATAAGTGAAATAATCTTTTTCATTTTACAATCTCCTTTTTAAAAAATTATTTTCGGTATATTCATTATACCACTTAAAAGATTTTATGTCAACATTATTTTAAGCTTTAATTTTTACATAAAAATTCGAAAAAGTACAAGAATAATAAAAAAAGCGGAGGATAATCACGTTGAAAATTGCCTTTTTTGATGCTAAGCCGTATGATAAAATATCCTTTGAAAAATATGCGTCTATATACGGTATAAGAATAAAATATTATGAACCCAAGCTTAACGAGGACACTGTTGAGCTTGCTAAGAATTATGATGGAGTATGCGCTTTTGTAAATGACAAGGTAAGCTCCTACGTTATGGAAAAGCTCTGTAGCTATGGAGTGAAATTTGTGGTTATGCGTTGCGCGGGATACAATAATGTGGATTTAAAAAGTGCCGTTGGAAAAATTAAAATAGCAAGAGTTCCCGCATACTCGCCATATTCCATAGCGGAGCATGCTATGGCAATGCTGCTTTGCACCGTAAGAAAAATACACAAGTCATATATAAGGACTAAGGATTTCAATTTCAGCCTCGATGGACTTACCGGCTTCGATCTGCATGGTAAAACGGTAGGTGTTTTGGGAACGGGCAAAATAGGACAGGCATTTATAGGTATTTGCCGTGGCTTCGGGATGAAAATTATTGCGTATGATAAAATTCACTCATGTAGGGATACGGTCACTTACGTTGAGCTCGACACACTGCTATCGGAAAGCGATATTATATCTCTCCACTGTCCTTTGACCGAAGAAACCTATCACATGATAAACAGTGATGCTATTGAAAAAATGAAGCAGGGCGTTATTATTATAAATACGTCAAGGGGAGCTCTTATAGATACGGAAGCCCTGATCAACGGGATCAAAGCAAGAAAAATAAGCTCTGCCTGTCTTGACGTTTACGAGGAAGAGGCGGCTGTATTCTATAACGACCTATCGGGTCTCATTATCGAGGACGATACTCTTTTGAGGCTTATATCCTTGCCTAACGTAATAATTACGTCCCATCAGGCGTATCTTACCAATGAGGCCCTTGACAACATTGCAAAGATAACTGTTGAAAATGCCGTTAAGCTTATGAGCGGAGAAAGGTGCGAAAACGAGATTTTATTTATGTCATAGATTTTTATATATTGACAAACAGGCTTAAAAATAGTATACTAAAGAGGTAAATAAAAATTATGAGGTATTTGAAATGAAAAATATATTAAGAGCTACCGCTTTGGTTCTCGTTATTGTTTTTGTGCTTTCCTTTGCAGCCTGCAAAAAGGGACCTGAATACAGCGTAGAGCTTGTACAGGGCAAGCTTCAGGACGTTGTAAATATTATTCAAAGGAACGGACATCTTCACACAGACGATTATGTTGCGGGAATGACCGAGGATGAATTTGAGCCTGTATACGATGCAATATATGAGGTTGTCGGAAACCAATCCGATATTGAATATAAGCTTATCAGCGAAAGCACCGATGAGGATGACGACGGAAATTTATTCTATATTCTTAAGTACGAAATCAAGGCAAACGGTAATGGCGTGACCGTAGAAGTAAAATACGGTGACAGACAGAATTCGCTTTATTCCATCGAGCTTAAATAATTTTAAGGACTGCTTTTTATGGCAGTCCTTTTTCAATAACCTTTGACAAGAGGTTAAGTATATGCTATACTTAAGGTAATAAAAGCACGAGGGGAAAATATGAAGATTACTGAATATGAAATAAAAGGGAAAGTCCCGCAAAATTTAAAGCTTGCATTTATATCCGATCTTCACGGATTCAATAATGAATTAATACTTGATGAATTGAGAAAGCAGTCTCCGGATGCGGTCTTGATACCCGGCGACGTTATTCACGATGATAGAAATTACAAAATAGGAATTGAGTTTTTAAGCCTTTGTAACGAATTATATCCCACCTATATGTCTCTTGGAAATCACGAAACGAAATTTACTGGTGATATAGTGGGACTTATAAGAGAAACGGGGGTAACACTTCTTGAAAACAGCTATACTGAATTTTGCGGCATCATAATCGGGGGTCTTACGACCGGATATAAGCAAGGAGATAAGCAGGGCAGATTTAAAAAAACCCCTCCGCCCGACGCAGAATGGCTTACAAAGCTTGAAAAGGAGGATAAATTTAAAATTCTTCTTTCGCACCATCCCGAATATTATCCCAAGTATCTTAAGGATGCAAAGGTGGATTTGATACTGTCCGGACACGCTCACGGAGGACAATGGCGAATATTCGGCAGAGGAATTTTTGCTCCCGGACAGGGATTGTTCCCAAAATATACGTCAGGATTCCATGACGGAAAGCTTATAGTCGGCAGAGGACTCGGCAACCCGCATAGTATACCGAGAATAAACAATAAGCCGGAATTTATTATTATAAATCTAAAAAAAGAGGAAACGGTATGAAACAGTCTAAATGGATCTGGTACCCCGGAGATTTTGAGCTTTATCACAGTATGCTTCTTCATAACAGGAGAAGAGTAACGGGAGTATACAAAAATTTAAATTCAAACAAAGAGAAGGACGTTGTGGGCGCATACTATTATCCTATGTGGCGTGTAGACGGACCGAGAAGAAACTGCGAGCTTCACAAAAGAGCGAAAATAGAAAAAGCAGAAACTGTAGAGCTTATATCAAATGCAGATGAAGCGACACTTTGGATAAACGGCACGTATCACAGAGCCGGAGCGAAAATAGAGCTGGCCCCCGGTGAATATGAAATAAAGGTAAAGGGATTCAAGGACGGAGGATTTCCGTGCTTCTATGTAAAGGGAGATACCTTTGCGTCTGATGAAAGCTGGACCGTTCTTGACTTTGATAAAAGAAATATGGCGGCAGGCTGTAGCGATAGCTATACAGACGAAGCGGATGATCCGGAGATTTTTAAGTTTTCTTATAAAAAAGTCACTCCCGTGTCCAAAAAAGCCGTTATGAACGGTGTACTTTTCGATTTCGGAAAGGAATCCTTTGGTAAGCTTAATCTTGTAAAGGTGAAAGAAAAAGATTCGGACGTGCTCATTTCCTGCGGCGAAACTGAGGAGGAGGCGCTTGATATATACGAGGCTAATTTCGTCGTTAACGCAAAGGTAAAAAACGGAGAATTCAAGTCGGAATCCCTTGCTCTAAGATATGCATATATCCCCGAATATGATGGCTGTGCAGAGCTTTATCTTGATTTTGAGTATCTGGATATCAAGGATGTGGCGGAGTTCAAATGCGACAGCGAGCTTATAAATAAAATTTGGGACACCTGTGCTTATACACTCCATCTTAATATGAGAGAGGGATTTTTAGACGGTATCAAGCGGGATCGTTGGGTATGGAGCGGTGATGCTTATCAAAGCTATTTTGTAAATTATTATCTCACGCAAGACGTAGATACCGTTAAGCGTACTATTCGTATGCTCAGGGGCAGAGACCCTATGACAACTCATATAAATACCATAACGGATTATACGTTCTATTGGCTCTCATCCATATGGGATTACTATTATTTCACAGGGGACAGAAGCTTTGTTGAAAGCATGTATCCCGATATGAAATCTACTCTTTCTTTTATAGAGGGCAGACTTTCCGATGATAAAATGTATACTACAAGACACGGAGATTGGGTGTTCATAGATTGGGCTCACTTTGATAAAAAAGAAGGTCCCATATGTGCAGAGCAAATGCTTCTTTGCCATGCGTATTCTTCCATGTCAAAATGTGCGCTTCTGCTTTCCGACAAGGATATGGCAAATCATTGCAAAAAAAGAGCAGAATATCTAAGAGAAAAAATCAACGACCTTTACTGGGATGATGAAAAGGGTGCGTTTGTAGACGATTATACGTCGGGCAACAGAAACGTTACAAGACACGCTAACATATTTGCGCTTCTTTTCGAGCTCACAAGCAAGGAAAGACAGGATAGCATTATTAAAAACGTTATATACAACAAGGAAATTGCGCCTATCACAACTCCGTATTTTGAATTTTATGAGCTCGATGCAATGTGCAAAATAGGTGATTTTAAATACGTTACGGATATGCTTTACAGCTACTGGGGCGGAATGATAGAGCTTGGAGCTACCACCATTTGGGAGGAATTTGACCCTAAGATGAAGGGCACGGAGCATTATGCAATGTACGGAGAAAAATACGGAAAGAGCCTTTGCCACGCATGGGGCGCCTCTCCAATTTATCTTCTTGGTAAATATGCTCTCGGCGTAAGACCTACGTCTGAAGGATACGCAACCTTCGACGTTGTGCCGAATCTTATGTGCTTTGGAAGTATCGAGGGCAAGGTTCCCGTTCTTTTCGGAGAGGTGTCCGTTAAAATGGACAGATCCTCCGTCACAGTATGTACGGATAAGGATGGCGGAACCCTTGTCGTAAACGGTGAAAGATACGCACTTTGCAAAAATATCCCCCTTACTGTGTCGATAAAATAAAGCTATGAAAGAAATTGTAAGTGTTGAATTAATGCGAAAAAGTGATTTTTCCACAATAGACAGCGGTATTAGCGGAAAAGAACTGATGTATCGCGCCGCTAAGGGAGTTTATGAAAACGTAAGCTGGAGCGGCAAGGTGGGCATAGTATGCGGAAGCGGGAATAACGCAGGAGACGGGTATGCTCTCGCCCTCATACTTAAGGAAAATCACATATGTTGCGATTTGATTTTAATAAACGAAGATAAGTTCTCGAGTGACGGTAAATATTATTTCCATAAATGCTTGGATGCGAAAATATCCACACTCCCCTTGGAAAAATGTGATTTTAAATCCTACGATATGCTGGTAGATTGTATATTCGGAACCGGTTTTAAGGGTGACGTGAGCGGAAAGGAAAAGGATGCTGTTAAAAAAATCAACGAAAGCGGAGCATATACTATCAGTGTTGATATAAACAGCGGATTAAACGGAGACAACGGTATGTGCTCCCTTGCCGTAAAATCCGATATTACCGTTTCCATTGGCTCGTTAAAAAGCGGGCACTATCTTGGTATGGCAAAGGACTACATAAAAAACGTTGTAAATTGCGATATAGGAATATCGTTGACAGACAAGGCATACCGACTTATGGAGCCGGCGGATTGCGCTGATGCGTTTAAAGAAAGAGAAAACTTTTCAAATAAAGGCAGCTTCGGCTACGTTGCCTTGATAGGCGGTTGCATGGAGTATTCCGGCGCTGTAAAGCTTGCAAATTTAGCCACGTCTTCCTTGAAATCCGGGGGAGGAGTGGTTAAATTAGCTACTGCAAGAAGCCTTTATCCCTCCGTGTCACCCTATCTTCTCGAAAGCACCTTTTATCCGCTTGACGATAATGACGGAGCAATAGAATACAATGAATCACAGATAGATTCACTCATAAATGGTGTGAGCGCGGTTGCCATAGGAATGGGAATGGGAAACACTGAAAATGTATACAAAATTATCGCACGTATACTGAAAAACAGCGACATTTCGGTAATAATTGACGCCGATGGACTTAATGCGCTCTCAAAATACGGGGTAAATATCCTTAAAGAAACGAGATGCAAGGTGGTTCTTACACCGCATCCCAAGGAATTTGAGCGTCTGTCGGGTATTCCCGTAAAGGATATATTAATGGATCCATTGGAGTGCGCAAAGAATTTCGCAAAAGAATACGGATGCGTTTTACTTCTCAAGGGAGCATCAACGGTTATAACCGATGGCTATGACGTTATAATTTCCGATTCGGGCTGCGGCGGAATGGCAACGGCAGGAAGTGGTGACGTATTAAGCGGAATCCTTCTTGGCATTCTCGGGCAGAGAAGTGAAAAGTGCGAGATGCTTGTGTCCGTAGCGGCGGGAGCTTATATAAACGGCAGGGCTGGAGAAATTGCTCAGACGTGCATAAATCCCGTAAGTATGGTGGCAAGTGATACGGTAAATGCGATTGGAAGGGCAGTCAGTGAAATTTTACAAAGTTGATATCGATTGTTATTGACTGACGGATAGAAATGTTGTATAATAAGTACAGTAAATTTTTAATATAAAAGGAGAATAATTATGTCAAAATACGCAGGTACACAAACAGAAAAAAATCTTGAAGCTGCTTTTGCAGGTGAATCTCAGGCCAGAAACAAATATACATATTTTGCTTCCGTAGCAAAAAAGGAAGGCTATGAGCAGATTTCAGCTCTTTTCTTAAAGACTGCTGAAAACGAGAAAGAGCATGCTAAAATGTGGTTCAAGGAGCTTGGCGGAATAGGCAATACCGCTGAGAATCTTTTAGAGGCTGCAAACGGTGAAAACTACGAATGGATAGATATGTACGATGGCTTTGCAAAGACAGCCGAGGAAGAGGGCTTTAAGGAGCTTGCTGTAAAGTTCCGTCTTGTTGCCGCTATTGAGAAGAGCCATGAGGAGCGTTACCGTGCCCTTCTTAAGAACGTAGAAACAGCTCAGGTGTTTGAAAAGAGCGAAGTAAAGGTTTGGGAATGCCGTAACTGCGGACATATTGTAGTTGGAACTAAGGCGCCTCAGGTGTGTCCCACCTGCGTACACCCCCAGAGCTTCTTTGAGGTTCACGCTGAGAATTATTAATAAAATAAAAATAAGCACAGAGCGTTGCCCGTCAAGGACAACGCTCTGTGCCTTTTTATAGTCTGTATTTACTTTTTGAACTCTATAAGATACATAAACATTTCAGCCGCATGCCACGAATGTGGAGCGCCGCATAGATTTTTTGCATACTCATTACTTAGCGGAGCAATGTCGGGATATTTTGCCTGTGAAGCATCTATCTCCCAGCTCATGGGATATCTGATTTCCAAAAGCTCGTTTGGAATAGGGTCGTTTTCAAAGTGCATAACCGCCCATGTAAGATACGGATACTTCTCGTCGTATTTATTCTCGAAATACGTTTCTCTTTCAACCTCGCTTCTGTCCATCCAAAACATACGGGCATAGGAGTCAAAGCGCTTTGGAATCTTAATAAAATCCGTGTCGGCGCCCAATCTTGCAAGACCGTATTTTAACCACAGGGTGGAGTATACGGAGTGGTCGTTACCGTCTGTAATTCCGGTAAGGCAGCCGTCAACCGAAATCCGTTTCGCTTCTTCTATGATCTTGCCCGTCAATGGATAGCTCTTATCTGTGAAAAAGGAAAGGATAAATGCAAGCTGTCCTAAATTGTCCGGCTCACACATATTCCAGTTGTTTCTGTCATAAAGCTCGGTAACGGACATAGCCCAAGGTCTGAGAAGCTCAATATTACCTGTCTTTTCAAGAACCAATCCCATCATAGCTCCGTCTCTGTACCACGGTTTGTGATAAACGAAGATGTTTGGAACGGGCAAAACACCGTAAAAGCTTATGAGAATCTCATGATGCAGAATTCTTAGCTGCTTTGAATATTTATATTCCTCAAAGGTGGGAAGATTAAGCTTTGATGATGCTATACAGGTGTCGTTTACAAACACTCCATCGCTATTTTCGTATATTTCAACGGTGGAGCCGTCTTTTAATGTAAGAATAACCTTATATTCGTCATAAAAGAATTCTTCTTTCTCCACATCCCATGAAAAAAGGATTGAATTTTCCATAACGGTAGAGAGTT
>JAFVYY010000031.1 GCA_017508405.1 Clostridia bacterium | reverse complement strand
ACGAGAATAAATGATGCTGTCAAGCGTATGAATTATTCTCCCTTGGGCTCCTGCGCCCTTGCGGGAACCACCTATCCCACAAACAGAGATATGGTGGCAAAGGCCCTTGAATTTGACGGAGTTTGCATGAACTCCATTGACGGAGTTTCCGACAGGGACTACTGCATAGAGCTTGAAAGCGCATTTTCAACGGTTATGATGCATCTTTCCCGCCTTTCCGAGGAGATCATACTCTGGAGCAGCTGGGAATTCAAGTTCGTTGAGCTTGATGATGCGTACACTACCGGCTCATCAATTATGCCGCAGAAGAAAAATCCCGATATGGCAGAGCTTGTAAGAGGTAAGACCGGCAGAGTATACGGTGACCTTATGGCAACCCTTACAATGCTTAAGGGCATTCCCCTTGCATATAACAAGGATATGCAGGAGGACAAGGAGGCTATCTTTGATGCCACGGAAACCGTAAAGAAGTGTCTTGAGGTTTTTGCTCCCATGGTGGAAACCATGAAGCCGATTCCCGAAAATATGTATGCGGCGGCAAAGCGCGGCTTCATTAACGCAACCGACCTTGCCGATTATCTTACAAAGAGGGGCTTGCCCTTCAGAACCGCTTATAAAATAGTGGGCACAATAGTGGGCAAGTGCGTTAAGGAAAGCAAGACTCTTGACGAGCTTACCTTGGACGAATATAAGGAATATTCCGATATTTTTGAAAATGACCTTTATGAGGAGATATCCCTTGAAGCGTGCGTCGGAAAGAGAATATCAAAGGGCTCTACGGGCTATGCGTCCGTTGATGAGCAGATCGCTTATGTTGAGGAGCAGTTGAAATGAAAAAGGTGTTTATAGACGGTAAGGCAGGCACCACATGACTTAGAATAGCGGAAAGATTATCCCAGCGAGATGACGTAGAAATCATCTCGCTTTCCGACGATTTAAGGAAGGATGCAAATGCCCGTAAGAAAATAATAAATGAAGCGGATTTCGTATTTCTTTGCTTACCCGATGCCGCGGCTATAGAGGCTGCCGATATGGTGGAGAACGATAAAACCGTTGTGATAGACGCATCTACGGCTCACCGTACTAATCCCGACTGGGCATATGGATTTCCGGAGCTTGGCGCAGAATTTAACGACAAAATAACAGGAAGCAAGAGAATTGCCGTTCCGGGTTGTCATGCAAGCGGCTTTATCGCCCTTGTTTACCCCCTTGTAAAAAACGGAATCATTTCTAAGGATGCTTTGCTTTGCGCTCATTCCTTGACGGGATACAGCGGAGGCGGTAAGGGTATGATAGCGGAGTATGAGGATGACGGAAGAAACGATATGCTCAACGCACCCAGACAGTACGGAATTGCCCAAAAGCATAAGCATTTACCCGAAATGGTAAAGATTACGGGACTAGAAAACGCTCCCGCATTCTGTCCCATAGTATCCGATTTTTATTCGGGTATGGAGGTAACGGTTCCCCTGTTTAAGAGCCAGCTTTTAAAGGGCGGAATCGAAGAAATCAAGCAGATTTACAGAGAATTATACAACACACCCATTATTTCCTTCAATGAGGGTGCGGATGAGGGCGGATTTTTGTCCGCTAATAAAATGAAGGGCAAGGATTCAATGAGTATAGAGGTTTACGGCAACGAGGACAGGATCCTTCTTGTGGCAAGATACGATAATCTCGGTAAGGGAGCATCGGGTGCCGCCGTTGAATGTCTTAATATTAAGCTTGGCTGTGAAAGAACCAAGACGCTTGAGGTATAAGGAGCAATTATGGAAATTATTAAGGGCGGAGTTTGTGCCGCAAAGGGATTTACGGCAGGTGGAATACACTGCGGAATAAGAAAGAATAAATCCAAAAAGGATCTTGCGCTTATCGTATCCGAAAACAAGGCTGCCTGCGCAGCAGTTTATACTACAAATAAGGTTAAGGGCGCGCCTCTTACGGTAACAAAAAATAATATAGCGGACGGATATGCGCAGGCTGTTATCTGTAACAGCGGAAATGCAAATACCTGTAACGCAAACGGTATTGAAATTGCAGAGGGAATGTGTGAGCTTGTTGCCGAGGGCCTTAAAATAGACAAGACTGACGTTGTGGTTGCATCAACAGGCGTTATCGGACAGCCTCTTGAGCTTGCTCCCATTGCTCACGGAATGGATGCGCTTATCGCATCTCTCGGCAGAGAAAACTCTCAGGATGCCGCAGAGGGTATCATGACAACGGATACAAGACTTAAGGAAATTGCCGTAAGCTTTAAGATAGGCGACGTTGAATGTAAGATAGGCGGTATTGCCAAGGGCTCAGGTATGATCCACCCAAATATGGCAACAATGCTTGTATTTATTACAACTGACTGCAATATCAGCCCCAAAATGCTTCAGAAGGCATTATCAAGCGATATTGCAAATACCTTTAATATGGTGAGCGTTGACGGAGACACGTCTACAAACGATATGGTTACCGTGCTTGCCAACGGTCAGGCGGGTAATGCTCTTATAGACAGCGAGGGAGCGGATTTCAATGCCTTTATGAAGGCGCTTAACACAGTTACGGTATACCTTTGCCGTTGCATCGCAGGTGACGGAGAGGGAGCTACAAAGCTTCTTGAATGTGAGGTTAGCGGAGCTAAGGATGAGGCTACTGCAAAGGTTATTGCAAAGAGTGTAATTTGCTCATCCCTTGTTAAAGCCGCAATGTTCGGCTCTGACGCAAACTGGGGAAGAATCCTCTGCGCCATCGGATACAGCGGAGCAGAGGTTGACGTAAACCGTGTTGACGTTTCCTTTAAATCCGCAAAGGGTGAAATTGAGGTTTGCAAAAACGGTGCAGGCGTTGATTTTTCCGAGGAGATAGCAAAGGAGATCCTTCTTGAAAAGGAAATAGGAATCGTGGTCAAGCTCGGCGATGGCAACGGACATAGCGTCGCTTGGGGCTGTGATCTTACCTATGAATACGTCAAGATAAACGGAGATTACAGAACGTAAGTTCAAAATGCAAAATTCAAATTAAAGATTAAGAATGCATATTGGGAGTAATTATGTCACTTGAAATAAGCAATGCGCATCGCGCCGAAATTCTTACGCAGGCGCTTCCGTACATACAGAAATATTACGGAAAAATTATAGTTATTAAATACGGCGGCAACGCTATGATCAACGATAAGCTCAAGGAACAGGTTATGGAGGATATCGTCCTTTTGCACCTTGTAGGCGTTGAAGTAGTTCTTGTTCACGGCGGCGGTCCCGAAATCACGGAAACTCTTAAAAGAATGGGTAAGGATTCCATATTCTTGAACGGACTTCGCGTTACCGATAAGGAAACTGCAGACGTTGTACAGATGGTTCTTGCGGGTAAGATAAATAAGAGCCTTGTAAATCTTCTTCAGATAAAGGGCGGTGCGGCAATCGGTCTTTCCGGTCTTGACGGACATATGATAAAGGCTGAAATGAAGAATAAGGATCTCGGATACGTTGGTGAGATCACAGACGTTGATATAAAGCCCATTATCGACCTCATAAACAACGATTATATTCCCGTAGTATCTACCATAGGATGCGACGATGAGGGTAACGTTTACAACATCAACGCAGACACAGCAGCTGCCTATATAGCAGGTAAAATGAAGGCTGAGCGTCTTATTACAATGACCGATATTGAGGGTATTTTAAGGGATAGAAACGATCCGAAATCCTTGATCCAGTGCATTGATATAAACGAGGCTAAGGAGCTTTTTGATACAGGCGTAATTTCGGGCGGTATGATACCCAAGGTTCAATGCTGCATAGATGCTATTGAAAAGGGTGTTAAAAAGGTTACTATTCTAGACGGACGTGTTCCCCACGCTCTCCTTATCGAAACGCTTACCGATGAGGGTGCGGGCACAATGGTTATAAAGGATAAAAATGATGAAGAATAATATTAAGCCCTCAGATAAGGAATACGTAGCCTCAACCTACGGTAGATTTGATCTTGAAATCGTATCGGGTAAAGGCTCTTACGTATATGACGAAAAGGGAAAAGAATATATAGATATGGCAACGGGTATAGCGGTAAATACCTTTGGACTTTGCGATGAGGAATGGATAAATGCGGTAAATGAGCAGCTTACAAGATTCCAGCACGTTTCCAACCTTTATTATTCCGAGCCCTGCGTACGCTTGGCAGAGCTTCTTGCCAAGAGAACAGGCTGTAAAAAAACCTTTTTCTCGAATTCCGGCGCAGAGGCAAACGAATGCGCCATAAAGACCGCAAGAAAGTGGGCGCTTGAAAACAAGGGAGAGGGATATTACAATATAATCACCTTGAAAAACAGCTTCCACGGCAGAACGGTTACAACTCTTGCCGCAACGGGACAGGATGTTTTCCACACCACCTTCAATCCTTTCACAGAGGGATTTCTTTACGCTGAGGCAAATAGACTTGACACCGTAGAGGCTCTTGTAAAGGAGTATAAGTGCGGAGCCGTAATGATGGAGCTCGTACAGGGTGAGGGCGGAGTATTGGCCCTTGATAAGGATTTTGTCGACGGAGTTTTTGCTCTTTGCAAAGAAAACAATATGCTTTTGGTTATTGACGAGGTGCAGACAGGTAACGGCAGAACGGGAAGTCTTTATGCATTTCAGCAGTACGGTATATGCCCCGATATTGTAACGACCGCTAAGGGTCTCGGAGGCGGCTTACCCATTGGCGCTACAATGTTTTTTGAAAGAACCGAGAACACCCTTACAGCAGGTACTCACGGCTCTACCTTTGGCGGAAACCCCGTATCCTGCGCAGGCGCTGTTAATATAATAGAAAGAATAGATGATGCCGTACTTAAAGGTGTCAAGGAAAGAAGCGAATATATTGTAAACGAGCTTACAGGCGCTGATGGTATAAAGAGTGTAAGCGGACTCGGTCTTATGCTCGGTATAGAAACAGAGCGTGATGCAGGTGAGATAATTAAAGAGTGTATGGATAGAGGCGTTCTTCCGATTAAGGCAAAGAACAAAGTAAGGCTTCTTCCCGCTCTTAATATCCCCATGGATACTCTTAAAAAGGCTATTTCCGTTATAAAGGCTGTAGCAAAAGGAGAATAAAATGAAATTTAAGTATAATAAAAAGAATATCGGCTTCTTAAAGGGCAGAGATTTCCTTAAGCTTCTTGACTATACTCCCGCTGAGATGGAGCAGCTTATAGATCTTGCCGCAGAGCTTAAATACAAGAAAAAGAACGGTATTGCCCACGATTATTTCAAGGGTAAGAATATTGCCATCATATTTGAAAAGACAAGTACACGTACACGCTGCAGCTTCGAGGTTGCGGGATACGATCTCGGTATGGGTGTTACGTATCTTGACCCCACGGGCTCACAGATTGGTAAAAAAGAATCTATTGCGGATACGGCAAGAGTTCTTTCCTCTATCTATGACGGCATTGAATACCGTGGCTTCGGACAGGAAATCGTAGAGGAGCTTGCAAAATATTCTAAGGTTCCCGTTTGGAACGGACTAACAAACGAATTTCATCCTACGCAGATCCTTGCTGACTTTTTGACTATTAAAGAGCATTTCGGAACTCTTAAGGGTATTAAGTTCGTATATATGGGCGATGCGAGATACAATATGGGTAACTCCTTAATGGTTGGCTGCGCAAAGATGGGTATGGACTTTGTAGCCTGCGCTCCCGAAAAGTATTTCCCTGATGAAAAGCTTGTTGACGAGTGCCGCAAGATAGCTATGGAAACAGGTGCAACGGTAACTCTTGAAAGCGATAAGGAAAAGGCGCTTTGCGGTGCTAACGTAATCTATACCGACGTATGGGTTTCCATGGGTGAGCCCTATGAGGTATGGGAGGAGCGCTTAAACGACCTTTACCCCTATCAGGTAAATAAGGCGGCTATGGATATGGCTGCCGATAACGCTGTGTTTATGCATTGCTTACCCGCCTTCCACGATCTTAAAACAGGTGTTGGTAAGGAGATTGGCGAGAAGTTTGGATATGATGCCTTAGAGGTTACCGATGAGGTGTTCGAGTCCGAGCGCTCTATAGTTTTTGCGGAAGCAGAGAACAGAATGCATACTATAAAAGCGGTAATTGCGGCTACTATTTAAATAAAGCTAAATAAAAAATAAAAGACGAAAGGGAAGACCTTTCGTCTTTTTTGTTGATTTCTGCTTCTTAACAGTAAAAAGCGTGATTTCCGATGGTGCCGAAATAGGGTCTGTTCTTTGATGCCCAGCTGTTCGACACCACCTTGGGATTAACAAAATATATTATTTCCGTACTGATAGAATATCCGTCAAGACATATCTTTGCGGCTGCAATGCTTTCCTCACTTGGCGTATTATATATAGTTCCGTTTGATACGGGGGAGAACTGTACTCCGTAACGCTTATCAAATATAACGCCGTAAATCGTGTTCGGATAGCTTTTTGAGCGTACTCTGTTGAGAATTACGTTTCCTACGGCAATCTTGCCTGTAAAGGGCTCTCCGCCGCTTTCAGCCTGTATTATTCTTGCAAGCCAGAATACTTCATCCTCACGGTATGAACGCCCCTCTATAGCGCCCGTACCTCTTGTAACGGTAAAGCCGCGCAAGTGATCATGCCAGTTTATTTTGGCTCCAAACGCTTTTGCAAGAATTATAACGGGAGCATACATTCTTCCGTTACTCATATAAAGAGGAGTTTCCGTATAGATGTATCTTCCGTTAGCCTCAATATAATTTTCTCCATCCCTGCAAATGAGGGTAAGAGAGTCGGTTTTAACCGTCAGGGTACGGTTATAGGAGGTGTATGTAACCTTAGCATCCTTATCCATATCCGTAGCGAATTTTCTTATTCCCACATAGGTGGTATTGTTTTTTACTTGTGTAATTCCGTCGTATTTTTCTCCGTCAATATATACGCTTACCCAGCTGCTTGCAGCGCTTGCAGGTACAATGAATACTGATAAAAGTATTGCTGTTAAGAGAAAAAGTGCAACTGTTCTTTTCATTTACCTTCCTTTCCTTAGCCATGCATGATAAAACCAATTTGTAAACATTTACTCTGTTATTGTAACATATGTAAGAGTTTTTATCAAGAAACAATATATGGGTAAAATGGTTGATATTACCTTTTAAGCTTAATTTTACCGAAAAGGAAAGCGGTTCCTATATAAATAATGGAAGATAATACGATTTCTGTAATCAAAAGAGTACGGCCTGCGGAAAACGGAAGAATAGAATTATTGAAAATAAATCTTGTAACAACAGTTGCAAAAAGAACGGAAAAAAGAGGCTTAAGTATCCATTTTGCGAGGGGAGTGTCGATATTTGTTACGTTAAGTAAGCGGATTATACTGAGAGAAGCGTTGAAAAGCTCGGTTATAAATATTACCGCAACGTAACCCCGTATTCCGTATGTCGGGAGAAGGGTGACTATAAGGATAACGCTAAGAAGGGAATCCGCAATATTTACTCTCATTGAATAAAGCTGTTCTCCAAGACCCTTCAGCATACTGTCAACAGTACCGTCAAGATACATAAGGGGAATCAGCGGTGATAGTATTCTTATATACTCTCCCGCCTCTGCGCTTCCGTACAGGAAGCTGCCGATTTCATAGGAAAAAGAGATAAGAACACCGGAGACCCCTATTGAAAAAAGCAGGGAAAGGGATATTACAGAGGAAACGATACGGTTAATGCTTTTATTATTTCCCTTTGACTGCGAGGATGTAAGCTCCGGAATGAGTAAGGAGGAAAATGAGCTTAAAACCGCAGACGGAAAGAACAGAAGAGGAAAAACCATACCGTGCAGTATGCCGTAGGATGCAAGGGAAGAGCTTGCTCCTATTCCGCTTTTTCGAAGTCCCCACGGAATTGCGATATGCTCAACGGTCGAAAGCGCAGCTCTTACGTATGCGCTTACGGCTACGGGGAATGCGAGAGAAAAGACGGTTGAAAAGCCATCCTTCTTTTTATCCGAATCGTATATGTCACGGATTTTTAATGACGTATCCTCTTTTTTTACGTGATTTTGTCTGTCCGTAAGGTATAAAACGACGGACAGGATCAGGCTTAACAGCTCACTTAACGCTCCCGACAGGATAATTATGTAACAGGCGGATTCAACGCTTTTCGGTAATATTAAAGCAAGAAAAACGGCGCACAGTCCCATTTTTACAAGCTGCTCGCAGATTTGGACGGTAACGCTTTTGTAAACCCGTCTGACTCCGTTGAAGTATCCGTTAATAGCGCTTGTTATTGCAATGGGAGTAAGAGTGACGGAAAGAAGCTTCAGGGATGCCACAGTACGCCTATCTCCCAGTATTTTTGCCCCGATATTAGGTGCGCTGACGTACAGAACTGCCGAAGCGGTCAGCGAGAATATCAAGGCATATATAAAGCCGCTTTTTACGGTTATGCCGAGGGATGTGTATGTTTTTTTATCAGCCTTGCCGATAGCATCTTCGCTATAGCATGAGGAAACGAGCCTTGTTACCGCTAAATTTATTCCCGATGTTGCAAAGGTTATAAAAAGACCGTAAATACTGCCGATAAGTGTAATAAGTCCCATTCCCTCGGCGCCGATCTTTGCCGTGAGATAAATATTGAAGCTGACGGAAAGGCCTCTTAGTATAATTGATGCGCAGGAGAGGATCACTCCGTTTAAAAGATATTTGTAAAGTCTTCTGATAGTCCCACCCCCTTACAGTTAAATTTATATGAGATGGCAGAAAACATTATCATTGATTTTTCGCATTTAGTATGGTAATATAATATTGAATTGAGGTGATTTTATGGAATGGCTTTCCCGTACGGAGCTGCTTTTCGGAGCGGACAAGGTAGCGGCGCTTAAAAATAAAAGGGTCATAGTTTTCGGTGTCGGCGGAGTCGGCGGATACGTTTGCGAGGCACTTTGCCGAAGCGGTGTGGGACACATTGATATAGTTGATAACGATACGGTTTCCGTATCCAACATAAACAGACAGATAATAGCCCTTTCGTCTACGGTAGGACAGAATAAGGTGGACGTAATGGAGCAGAGAATGAAGGATATAAATCCGGAAATAGAGGTTACCGCCTTCAACACGTTTTATACGCCCGATACAGAGGGAGAAATCGATTTATCCGGATATGACTATATTGTTGACGCAATAGATACCGTAAGCGGTAAAATAAGCCTTGCCGTAAGGGCAGAGGCTCTCGGTATCAGGATTATTTCATCAATGGGCGCAGGCAATAAGACGGACCCAACTGCCTTTAAGGTTGCGGATATATATAAAACCGCCGTTTGTCCCTTAGCAAGAGCGATGCGTACCGAGCTTAAGAAGAGAAACGTCAGATCTCTTAAGGTGGTTTATTCTGAGGAAAAGGCGATAACTCCCGTTTACCCCGAGGAAATGAAGGGTGAGCGTAAGCTTCCGCCCGCCTCCTGCGCTTTTATACCCTCCGTCGTAGGACTCATTATGGCTTCTGAGGTCATTAAGGATTTAACAGAATAGCATAAAAGCACTTGTGATAACATTTTGCAAGTGCTTTTTTATTGTATAACGAATACTACTTAATAGTCGCGTGGTTCAGAACAGGTAAACTGATGAACGAAAAAAGGACATAAAGAAATTCGGGAAAGAAGCCTTCCCTTCATGTTTGATAATATTCGCGACAAAATATGTTAGATTTTTTAAATAAAAAACTGACTACCAAATCGGTAGTCAGTTTTTCTCGTGTTACAGTTTAATTACTCGGCGAAGTTCTTACCGCAAGCAGGGCAGATAAGCTCTGCGGGGTCAAGCTCGTTGTCAAAGCAGATTGTTTCCTTGCAGTGAGGACACATAGCTTCCATAAAGTCCTCGTCGCAGTCACAGCAATCACACTCGTCATCGCAGCAGCAATCATCATCGCAGTCGCAGCAGTCGCACTCGTCGTCTTCACACTCGAATACGTACTCCTCAACCTCACCGAGATCGTGGTCAACCTCCTCGATGTAATCGCCGAGAGTAGCAACCTCGTCATCCATATCTGCGATAGTTTCGCAAACGTCGGAAAGAAGGTCGATAATTGCCTTAAGAACCTTACCCTCCGCCTTTGTTTCGTCGAGGTTAAGACCGTCTGCAAGTCCCTTAATATATGCGCACTTTTCAAGAATGTCCATTTCGTTCATTTCCGTAATTCCTTTCGTATTTAAATTTATCAAAGGGGACCGATATCAAGCGGTCCCCAGGATAGTCAGATATTATTCCTTAACACGCTCAAGATATTCGCCTGTTCTTGTGTCAACGCGGAGAAGCTCACCCTCGTTGATAAAGATGGGAACTCTGATAACTGCGCCTGTTTCAAGAGTAGCAGCCTTTGTTACGTTAGTAGCTGTATCGCCGCGAACGCCGGGCTCTGTCTCTGTAACGCGAAGCTCAACGAATGTAGGAGGTTCAACGGCAAATACCTCGCCCTTGATGGAGGAAAGCTTGCACATTTCGTTTTCCTTAACGAACTTGAAGTTGTCTCCGAGCTTGTGTGAGTCAACGGGAATCTGCTCATAGGATTCCATATCCATGAAGTAGTAGAGCTCACCGTCGTTGTAGAGGTACTGAAGCTCTCTGCGCTCAACGGATACAGTTTCAAACTTAGCTGTGGGGTTGAAGGAAGCCTCACGGATAGCGCCTGTAACTACGTCTCTATACTTTGTTCTTACGAAAGCCGCGCCTTTACCGGGCTTAACGTGCTGGAATTCAATAACCTGATAAACCTTACCTTCCATTTCAAAGGTAACACCGTTTCTGAAATCGCCTGCTGTAATCATTTGTCTTTTTCCTTTTCTGGCACAATTTATTAAAGAACACAGTCCGCCACGACGGTTCTCAAAAGGCGTGTAGCCTATAATATACACAAGTATTTTACTATAAAATTACAAATATTGCAATAGGTAAAACATAAATTTTTCCGCATTTTTAGAAAAATCAGTATATTTCTATCAGCTCCTTTGGGGATTTTGTGAAATTGAGCGCTGAATTTTCCGTAATGAGCACCATATCCTCGATTCGGCATCCGTATTTTCCCGCAATATATATACCCGGCTCAACGGTTACAACGTTACCCGCTGTAAGAATATGCCTTGACAAAGGGGAAAGCCTTGGGGACTCGTGAATTTCAAGACCGACACCATGACCGAGAGAGTGACCGAAGGTGCCGTTATAGTCCTTGTTGATTATATCCCTTGCTATCTTGTCCACCGAGTCACATTCCTTTCCCGCAGAAATAAATTCAAGGGCGGAGAGCTGTGCCGAAAGGACGGTATTGTACAGCTTTTTCATTTCCGTATCCGCTTTTCCTATACAAACCGTTCTTGTCATATCGGAGTGATATCCGTTAACAACAGCGCCGAAATCCATGGTGAGAAATCCGCACGAAAGCTTAATATTGGCAGGAACTCCGTGGGGCATGGATGATTTGACGCCGCTTACCGCTATGGTTTCAAAGCTTTTATCCTCGGCACCGTTTTTTCTCATAAAATATTCGAGCTCGCAGGCAACGTCGTTTTCCGTCATTGACGGCGTAAGCATTTTGAGTATGTGCTCAAATGCAAGATCTGTAATGCGCTGTGCATTTGTAATTTCAGCCACTTCCTCGGGTGTTTTTATCTCACGAAGCTGGTCTGTTACGTTTCCCAAGCCTATAAATTCAGCGTTAAGCTTTGATTTTAACGTATCAAAATCCTTAACGGACATTTTTGTGTCCTCAAAGCCTAAAGTGGATACGTTTTCACTTTTCAGTATTTCATTCAGCGTATCGTAAAGAGCATTGCCCTTCATTTCAATAACGGTATATATACTTGAAAGCTTTGCTCTTGCAACCTCGATATATCGAAAATCCTCGAGGGCGTATGCGTTATTTTGGGTAATTACAAGGATTCCGTCGGGATTATCGAGCCCCGTAAGGTATCTGTGACTGACGGACGATGCAATGTAGGCTGCATCTGTTTTAGCCTCAATCAGCTTCTTTCGTAAGCGTTCGATTCTGTTCTTCATTTTATCACCTCGCAGTTATTTTACCACAAAAAATAAAAAAAGTAAACTATTTAACGTTACTTACTTGAAAACTGCGTTTTATTGTGTTAAAATCATAATGATAAAATTATTTTTTATGAGGTATATGCTATGAAAATAGGAACAATGGTTCATCTTGACGAAAACGTTTGCTCCAAAATTAAGGACGTGAAAAAGTTCGGTATGGAATCCTTTCAGCTTTGTTGCTGGAATCATTCGCTTTTCACTGATGAAATGGCAGAAAAAATCAAGGCAACAGCTGATAGCGAGGAGCTTGAAATAAGCGCTGTTTGGTGCGGCTGGAGCGGAGAGGCTCAGTGGAACTTTATAAGAGGATATCACACACTCGGTATTGTTCCCGTTTATTTCAGAGAACAGAGAGTTAAGGAGCTTAAGTTGGGCTCTGATTTTGCGAAAAAGCTTGGTGTTAAGGATTTTGTAACTCATATGGGCTTCTTACCCGAAAATCCCGATACAGACGAATTTCGCGCGGTTGTAGCAACTATTCGTGACCTTGCCGAGTATTGCAAGGCTAACGGTCAGTATCTCCTTTTCGAAACAGGACAAGAAACACCTATCACTCTTAAGCGTACGATCGTTGAGGTAGGTACAGGCAACCTCGGTATCAACCTTGATCCCGCTAATCTTCTTCTTTACGGTAAGGCTAATCCCTGTGATGCGGTGGATATTTTCGGCGAATACGTTCGTGGTGTACACGCTAAGGATGGTGAATATCCTACAAATCCGGCATATCTCGGAGAAGAAAAGAGAATTGGTGACGGACGTGCTAATTTCCCTGTTCTTATAAAGAAGCTTAAGGCTTGCGGATACGACGGCTCTCTTACTATCGAGCGAGAGATAGACGGTGACAAGCAGATTGAGGATATTATCTATGCTAAGAAATTCTTGGAGGTTATTATAAATGGCTAATTTAAGAGTTGGACTTATCGGTATCGGCGGTATGGGCGGATGCCACTACGGAAACTATAAGGATGTAAAGGGCGCTACTCTCGTTGCTGTTGCAGACGTAAGAGTTGATATGGCTAAGGAGAAAACAGCCGGCACAGGAATCAACGTGTATTCCGATTATAAGGAAATGATAGAAAAAGAGAACCTTGATATGGTTGATATCTGTACCCCCAGCTACATGCATAAGGATATGGCTATCTACTGCCTTTCTAAGGGACTTCACGTTCTTTGCGAGAAGCCTATGACCATAAACAAAGAGGATGCAGAAGAGGTCGTTAAGGCGGCAAACGCTACAGATAAGTATTTTATGGCGGCTCACGTTGTAAGATTTATGGCTCCCTACGCATATCTTCGTGAGGTTATTAAGAGCAATGAGCTTGGTAAGCTTCTTCGTCTTGATATGAAGAGAATTTCAGCTATTCCCACATGGAGCTGGGAGGACTGGATGAGAGACGAAAAGAGAAGCGGCGGAGTTATTACCGACCTTTCCATCCATGATATCGACTACGTTCAGAGCATTTTCGGTATGCCCGATAAGATCAGTTGCGTTCACCACGGTCTTAAGAACAACAATGATTTCGCAGTAACGGAAATGGTATACGGAGACACGATAGTAAGCTGTGAGGGCACTTGGTATAATGCAGGCATTCCTTTCCACGCTACATATCTTGCAGTGTTTGAAAACGGCTATGTTGAAAGCACGGATAAGATATATAAAAACGGCGTTGCAATAGGCGGTGACGAGAAGAAGGCTGAGGAGCTTGAGCTCGGTATCAACATCGGTAACGATAACGGATATCTCAACGAGATTCAGTACTTTGTAGATTGCGTAAATAACGGTGTTTCCCCCGATTTTATAACACCCGAATCATCCTGCTCTACAATGAAGCTTGTGGATACAATAAAGGATGCAGCTGTAAAGCTTTAATAAATGTTAATAAAAATGCGAGCGGCAGGCTCGCATTTTTATTTGTTTGCTTTCGCATTTAATATCTACTTTTTAGGCTTACCGGTGAAAATAAGGGATGCGAGAAATCCGAAGATGATAGCGGCGCAGATACCTGCCGACGTAGCCGAAATCCCGCCTGTTAAAGCGCCCAAAAGCCCCTTTTCATCAACTGCCTCTCTAACTCCCGTTGCAATGGTGTAGCCAAAGCCCGTTAAAGGTGTGGTTGCGCCCCCTCCCGCAAGATCAACAAGAGGCTTGTATGCACCGACAGCGGTAAGAACAACTCCCGCACATACGTAAATTACAAGAATCCTTGCGGGCGTAAGCTTGGTTTTGTCAATAAGGATCTGCGCTATGACACATAAAGCGCCTCCTATTAGAAATGCGTAAAGATAGGAAATAGGAGAATCCATTTATACCTCCTTTACGGTCAGCCTTACAAGGTGGGAAATAGCCGGAATGGAGTTTCCCTGACACATTGTAAGGGCATTCATAAGAGCGCCTGTTCCGATAAACAGCACGTCCCTTAAATTGCCGCTGTTAAGTTCTTTTAAAATATGAGATGATATTACCGCTGCGCTGCAACCGCAGCCGGAGCCTCCCGAATGCTTATCCTGTGTATCTCTATCGTATATCAATATCCCGCAGTCCCGATGATTGCTTCGGATATCGATGTTTTCCTTTAAAAGGAGGTCTTTCAGAATATCGCTGCCCTCATAGCCAAGATCTCCGGTGATTATCATATCGAAATCAGCAGGGGAGTGTTGGGTTTCAGTGAAATATGATTTTATTGTTTGTACAGCCGAGGGTGCCATTGCCGCACCCATATTATTGATATCCTTTATACCCATATCAAGGGATTTTCCAAACACGCACTCGGGGATTTTTACATTTCCGCCGTCACCGAGAATAAAAGCTCCCGAGCCTGTTACGGTCCATTGAGAGGTTGGAGTTCTTTGCCCTCCGTATTCAAGAGGAAATCGAAACTGCCGTTCACTTGAGCAATAATGGGACGAGGTAACGGCGCCTATTTTTTCGGCAATACCTCCGCTGTATAATGCGGAGCCGAGGGCAAGACCGAGAGCGCAGGTGGAGCAGGCGCCGTATAGTCCAACGTAGGGTATATCGTAGGAGAGCAGTCCGAAGCTTGAGCCGACGCATTGATTAAGAAGATCGCCTGCAAGTAAAATGTCGATTTCCGTATCGTTTATTTTTGCTCTTTGCATAGCGCCGAAAAGCGCAATTTTTTGCATTTCGCTTTCTGATTTTTCCCAAGTATCCTTGTTAAATCGATTGTCATCCGAGTAATAATCAAATCTATCTCCAAGGGGCCCCTTCTTTTCTTCACTGCCCACGCAGGAATAAGAGGATAAAATCGATGGCGGATTTTTTAATCTTATATATCCGTTTGTCATAAAAAAACACCTACGATATAATAAATTACGCCGTAAATTGCTCCGGAAAGCAATCCAAAAACGATTACGGGCCCTGCGATAACGAACATTTTAGCTCCGACACCCAGCACGTATCCCTCGCTTTTATTGTCTATTGCGGCAGAAGAAACCGCATTTGCAAAGCCTGTAATAGGTACTATCGTTCCTGCCCCCGCTACCTTTGCTATATTGTCAAAAACGCCTATTCCCGTAAGTACCGCTGTTATGAGAATAAGAGTTACGGATACTAAGGATGATGCGGATCTTTCATCCAAGTCAAAGCTTAGATATATGTTTTTCAGTCCGTGCGCAAGAGTACATATTAAACCGCCTATAAGAAAAGCGAAGGAGCAGTTTTTTGTAATAGGTGATTTTCGAGCTTTTCTTTTCACGTATTCGGAGTATTCCTTTTTGTTCATATTGCCTCCTTAATTTTTCTTTAGTATAAGTATGGTTTTTTTGAAAAAATTTATTCAAAAGGTTTGACAAACAGAGTATTTTATAGTATTATATATTTATAAAATACTTTCGGAGGACTTAACTATGGCGGAGATAATTTCAAAGGTTTCTGAAAAAATAAAAACCGCAGCAAACGTGACGGTTAACAAAACCAAATCTGCGGCTGCCCTTGCTAAGTATACAGTACAGCTTAAGGCTCTTAAGAGCGACCTTGCCAAATGCTATAAAAAGCTCGGAATGGCTTTTTACGAGCAGGTAAAGTACGATAAGGATATGGATGCGGCTATTACGCTCCGTGTATCCGAGGCTGATGAGCTTCTTTCTGAAATTGATAAGCTTAAGGCTGAAATAGAGAAGGAAAAGGCTGCTATTACTCGCAAAAACGACGGCACTATCGAAGCAGAATTTGAGGTTGTTGACGAAACGGTAGAGAATGCCGAATGATATTTTGATAAAATTTAAAATAAGGAGATTCTTAAATGAAGGAATTTTTCGACAGATTAGTTAATTTCTTAACAGCACCCGAAACACTTATGTCGGTTTTGAGATTTATAGTGGCTATCGTCTTTATTCTCGTAGGCTGTAAGCTTGTTAAGATATTCACCAAGAAAATTATTAATTCACGCGCATTTTCTCGTTTTACAAAGACTATGCGTACATTTCTCAGTCATGTGATTGCGGTTTGTCTTTATATTGTAGTTATCATTATTGGCGCAATTATACTCGGGGTTGAGCTTTCCAGCTTTTCCGCTATTATTGCATCTGCAGGTATCACTATCGGTCTTGCATTGCAGGGCAGTCTTTCAAACATCGCAGGTGGTGTTATGATAGTTGGTCTTAAGCCCTTCCAGGTCGGTGACTATATTGAAGGCAACGGTGTTAGCGGTACTGCTACAGATATCGGTATCTTCTACACAACTCTTACAACACCCGACAACAAGAAGGTTGTTGTTCCCAACGGCGCTCTTTCTAATTCGACCATCACAAATTATTCGGCTCACGAAACAAGACGTGTTGATCTCAATTTCACAGTTTCCTACAATGCGGATCTTTCTCTTGTTAAAAAGGTGCTTTATTCCTGCGCTAAGGTAGATGAAAGAGTTCTTGAGGATCCCGCTCCCGTGGTTTACGTTACAGGTCACGGCGACAGCGCAATTGATGTTCAGCTTCGTGTTTGGGTAAGAAACTCAGATTATTGGGCTGTTAACTTCTCACTTATAGAGCAGGTTAAGGTCAACTTCGACCAGTTCGGAATTGAGATTCCTTATCCTCAGCTTGACGTTCACGTATCTAAATAAGCAGATAGCAAAAAAGACTGACACATATGCTGTGTCAGTCTTTTTTTGTTTAATAATCAATAATCTATCAAGGGAAAATTCTGGTAACCCTCCATAGGCGTTACAGTAACGCTCTTGCCCGGATCAATAAACTCTATTTTGAGATTTACGTCTGCGTTCGCTGTCTGACCCTGTGTGGAAATTGACATTTTGTAGGTAAGAACGTATTCCTTAACGTATCCGCTTTTATCAAGAACGATTTTAACCTTAGAATCACTGATTTGAAGGTCGTCGATTGATGCATTTATGCTTGATGAAATATCTTCGATGTTGCTTTCGTAAAACTCAAGAAATTTTGCAGAGTCAAAATCAACTTCAACGTATCTGTTGCCGCTTTCATTAATCTTGACTATAATATCGTTCATTACGTCGTCCGGAAGCACCAAAAGAAGCTCTTCAAGTGTTTTGTCATAGGAAAGCTGGTCGGTATCTCCTATTTCATTTTTGCTTATTTTTGCCTGATAGCCGTTTGAATCAAGGTAGATATAGTCACCATCAATGTAAAGCTCGGTAGTTATATTCTGACCAAGCATTTGCATATCCTGTATTGCGTACATTTTGGGATTTGCCGTTGTTGCATCCTGTACCTTAATGGAAACCGTAACAGGCATATCCATGGATACGCCCTGCATACTGAGGTGAATATCCTGTGTCATAATGGCATAGTAGGAATCGAGATCATTTATCTTTTTAATTGAATCCTCAATAAGCTTTTGCGCATTTTGGCTTTGGGAATTCGAGGGATCATCGGTATTGTCGTCATTGTCGTCCGGATCACTGCAAGCGGACATGATAACAACGGAGCAGAGCATAAGTAAAACAAGTAAGATGGAAAAAAGCTTCTTCATAGTTTTCTCCTGAGCAAAAAGATTGTGAACTGATTATATCACAAACACGGGAGATTGTCAACGGAATGCGGTATCTTTTATATTTTTGGTTTTAAATGAGATTTCCTTATCGAAGTCGATAAGTATGGAATCACCGATTTTTATATCCTCTGTAAGAAGCATATCTGATATTGGATTTTCAATATAAGTGCTTACAGCTCTTCTTATAGGTCTTGCGCCGTATATCTTATCGTAGCCTATTTCCGTTATGTGCTTTATAAGAGCTTCTGTAAAATCAATGCATATTCCCATATTAGAGGTAAGCTCCTTTACCTCGTTAAGGATATTTTTCGTGATTTTTTCCGCATCCGACCTTGATAATTTATCGAAAATTACGATTTCGTCAAGCCTGTTTAGAAACTCGGGTGAAAAATATGATTTCAGCCTTGATTTGACCTCGCTTTTAGCCGATTTGTCCGACTCTGTGTCTGATTTTTCTGAAAATCCAAGTCTTTTTGGCTCTGTCAAGGCATCCGCTCCTATATTGGATGTAAGTATTATAATGCAGTTTTTGAAATCAACCTTTCGTGAGTGAGAATCCGTAAGCACACCATCGTCGAGAATCTGTAAAAGGACACTGTAAATATCCTTGTGAGCCTTTTCTATTTCATCAAAAAGCACTACCGTATAGGGATTTTTGCGTACTTTATCGGTCAGAGTACCCCCTTCATCGTATCCAACGTAGCCGGGAGGAGAGCCTATAAGCTTTGATACTGTATGTTTTTCTGCGTATTCCGACATATCAAGGCGAATAAGTGATTCCCTGTCCGGAAAAAGCTCTTTCGAAAGATTTATTGCGAGAGCCGTTTTACCCACACCTGTCGGACCTAAAAACAGGAAAGAGCCAATGGGTCTTTTAGGGTTTTTCAGTCCTAATCTTCCTCGCTTTATTGAATTTACCGTAGCTTCGATAGCTTCATTCTGACCGATGATTCTTTCACTTAATCTGTCTTTAAGCGTCAGAAGACGGTCACGTTCCTCGTGTTCGAGTCGGGAGACAGGAATGTTAGTCCAAAGAGATATGGATTCCCTTATATCCTCCTCACAAATTTGAATCACCGAATCATGACCCTTGCAATATTCCGATCTTAATCTGTTAAGCTCAATTTTACATGATAGCTCCCTGTCGCGGATCTCCGATGCCTCTTCAAAGCTTTCCTGAAGTATATAATCCTCCTTTGCTTCGCTAAGCTCCTTGATTTCTTGCTCCAATTTCATAATTTCGGGACTGCTGCTTTTTACAGAAAGCTTTTTGGCGGAGCAAGCCTCGTCAATTAAATCTATCGCTTTATCCGGAAGAAACCTGTCGCAGATGTATCTTGACGACAGCTCAACGGCGGCATTTATTGCGGAATCAGTGATTTTTACTCCGTGGTGAGTTTCGTATTTTTCCTTTAATCCATTCAGTATTCTCACGGTTTGCTCCTTAGAAGGCTCGTTTACCGTGACAGGCTGAAAGCGTCTTTCGAGAGCGGCATCCTTTTCAATGTATTTTCTGTATTCGTCAATGGTGGTAGCGCCTATTACACGAATTGCGCCCCTTGCAAGGGCAGGCTTGATAATATTTGCTGCATCGACAGCCCCCTCTGCCGAGCCGGCGCCTATAATTGTGTGGATCTCGTCTATAAACAGGATAACGGACGGATTTGATTTTACCTCGTTGAGAACAAGGCGCATTCGCTCTTCAAAATCCCCCCTGTATTTTGCTCCCGCCACCATTGAAGAAATATCAAGAGAGAAGATTATTTTGCCCGATAAGGGTTCTGCGATTTCTCCCTTTGCGATAAGCAGAGCAAGGCCCTCTGCAATAGCGGTTTTTCCGACGCCGGGCTCGCCGATAAGACAGGGGTTGTTTTTTGTCCTTCTTGAAAGTATCTGTATAATTCGTTTAAGCTCCGTATCCCTTTCGAGGACGGGGTCAAGAAGCCCTTTTTTTGCAAGCGCAGTAAGATTAACTCCGTAAAGGGACAGATTCGGCGCTCCGCTCAAACCGTTATTTGTACCTTGGATAGAATCGCTTCCCATTTCGAGGAAAGAGCATATTTCGGTTTTTAATGATTGAAGATTAACACCGAGGGATACGAGTATTTTTGCACCTACACAGTCGGGATTGTCGCAAATGGAATGAAGAATATGCTCGCTTCCTATGAAGGAACCGTTGAATTTCGTTGCAAGGGCGGAGGAGGACTCTAAAATTTTTCTGCATTTTGGAGTGAAGGAGCAGTAAACAAGGGGAGATTTCGTACCCAATCCGGATATTCTTACAATGCTGTCATATATATCGGTATAAAGCACCTTTTTGTCATCCAAAAGCTTTGATGCTACGCACTCGGTACACATAATGCCGAGGAGCAAATGCTCTGAGCCTATGTAGGTATGCCCCAGCCTTTCTGCGTGACTTTTTGAGGATTCCAATGCTTCCTTAGCCTTTTTTGTAAAATTTTTTGTCATTAAATATCTTCCTTTCGGCAAAATTTATCCGTATTAAAGCTATTATTGACATAAAATTTTCTTGATTTTCACTCGTCCGATGAAATTACGGATTCGTATTCATCAAAAATGCGGTTTATCGTTGCCGTATCAAGCTGAGAGCTGCTTCCCATCAAGTGCCGTTGCTTAAAGGCTTTGACAGCGTTTTGAGTTTGAGCATCATATATTCCCGTCATTTTTAATTCCTCCGTCCTTTCGTCGTTTACGGAGATTTCATTAAGCATATATTGTATTGTGTAAATTACCCCGTTTTCCGTTTCGGGTAAAATTTCGTATCCGGAGCGAGTAGGGAACAGGAATACCGCTCTTGGATAGTTGTTTTCGTCGAGAACGGATTGATGCACCGAATTTAAGGCTTCCCATGTTTCTATATCCGTTTTTCCGCTGGGCTTAATTCCCATATCCTCCTGAAACCGCATAACGGCAATTCTCGTTGGGGTATCGTATATTCCCGTTATACCTAAGCTTGCATCGTCGTAGGTGTAGTAATTTATATCCCGAAGCATCCTTTGTATCTGTAGCACGTAATTTTCCGTATTCGTAAGATCTATATAGCTCATATTAAACTCCTATTCTACTGCAAATCCGGGGTATTGACGAAGAGAGCCGCGGCTTCCGTCATATAAATCTCGGTAATCCGAGGTTATGGCATTCCATAATCGCGAGGATACGATACCGGATTGATTAAAGCCCTTTAAACCCTCGTAAACCCGAACGGCATTTTCCGTCGACGGTCCATAGCTTCCGTCTACCGTAAGCTTAGGTATTTCCGAATAAGTATTACCTATGTAATTAAGATATTCCTGAAGAGCGGTTACCGCAGGTCCGCTTGAGCCTGCTCTTAATACGTATCCGGGATAGGGCATAGTGCTTGAATCGAAATATCCCTCAGGCAGAGATTCGAGTATGCCTAAATACGCCTTATACAGCTGATCCCACGTGGCAAATCCGACAGTACCCGTTTCATTAAGCCCATAGGAGCGTTGAAAGGCAAGAACGGCATCCTTTGTATTCGCTCCGTAGATTCCGTCGGGCGTGATTCTCGGAAGCTCCTCATTATAATCTCCGATGAGTGCTAAAAGGTATTGAAGCTCAAATACCTCCGAGCCCGTATCTCCCTCTTCAAGATCTATAAGAAACAGGTTTGAAATCTCATCAAGGGAGATACCCTCGGATTCGAGGTCGTTAAGCTTTTTTACGGCGGAATACACTCTTTGGATAGAATACCAGGTAGCCTTACCGACTATTCCGTCGGGAGTGAGATTAAAGACTCTTTGGAACTCCTTAACTGCGTTTTCCGTTCCTTGGTCGTAAACACCGTCTACAGGATATACCTTAGGAATGGAAGGGTAGTTTTTTGAGATCCTGTTAAGTCGTATCTGCACCTGCTGTACGTCGTTGCCTATTGCTCCCAGGGTAAGGTCTCTTTCCGGCAGGGGCTGAGAAACGTTTTCAACGGGAGCGTTTTTTACAATACTTATATCGTCGCCATAGTAATACTGTAGGATTTCAAGGGGTGTATAGCCTTGATTCGCAAGGTCGACCGTGCCCCATTGCTCAAGTCCGTCGCAGCGGATCTCCTCTCCGTCACAGTATGCGGTAAAATAAGGCTCGATACCTCCTCCCTTAACGATGTAATCGTTAAACAGCTCGTCGACTATTTCCGATATGTTTTCAAAATAGTCACGCCCGTAAACGAAGGACTGGTCGATTGCAATAGAATTTGTAATGTCAAAATTATATCCCCTTGCCCGATAGTACTGTGTATAATATCGGTTTAAGGCGTAGGATATCTGGGCATAAATATTGGCTCTTAAGGCACTGTCCGGCCACGTTGGAAAAATTTCGCTTGACGCTACGTTTTTAATGTAGTCAACGAAGGGGACGGTCACGTTTTCCGCATTGGAGTCGGGAGAGCCCAAATGAACTGTTATGTAAGCTGGAATGATTGGTTGATTCGGCATAAATTCTCCATTTCATTATCAAAGACGGCTATTAGGTATTCTTGTGTATCTTGAAAGAGGGTCGGGCGCTGCTGAAAACGGGTCTGAAAACTCCGCAAGAGGAATAAGATTGACCTGCTGGATCGACGTTATTCCCTGAAATACGGGAACGTTTATTTTTTCACTTTCATAGTATCCGTCCGCATACACCCTAACGTTATAGGCTTTATACGGAGTTTTTGCTTCAGGGGAGAGGGATAGGCTTTTATCAACGGCGCTTAAGGCCAGTTTGTCGGTTTTTCCGGATATATCTGTTTTTTGCGTGTACAAGGCATCCTTATCCGAGCCGTCTCCGTATTCGTATACGTGTACTAAGGCGTTTTCAACGGGCAGAGCGCCGTTTGCCGTGACAGTCTGTACTATTAGAAAGCCGATAACTTCTGTTTCTTCGTTCATATATTCACCTCCAAGCTTTATCTATAACAGTTTATGCGTAAAGGCAAAAATGGTCTTGATTTTTTTGTAATAAGGGTGTATAATTACTGAAAGTGAGTTCGAAACCATCCTCACTATAAACAAAACTAAGGAGAAAGCTAATGAAAAATGAAAAAATCCGTAAGTTAACCTACGGAGCAATGATTGCGGCGCTATATTTTGTGCTGACGTGGATATCTGAGCTTGCGGGTCTTGCTTATATGACTCCGCAGATAAGACTTGGAGAGGCACTTTGCGTTCTTACGTGGCTTACACCTGCGGCAGTACCGGGACTCTTCGCCGGATGCTTGCTTGCAAATCTTACGATGGGATGCGTTGTGTGGGATGTCATTTTCGGCTCTCTTGCAACCCTTATCGGAGCATACGTTGGTTCTAAAATCAAAATAAAATGGCTTGTTCCGTTACCCACGGTAATATCAAACGCCGTTATAATTCCTTTCATTATTATATATTGCTATATGGATACCCTCAGCCTGTCGGTCTACGTCGTTACAGCCCTTACGGTGCTTATCGGTGAAATAGTATCGGCGTACGTGATAGGTATTTTGCTTCTTGCCGCCATGTCGAAGCACAGCATCTTTATGAAAAAATAAAAAAACGCCTGTTCGTTAGCGTGTTATCCTTAACGGAGAACACGCATCGAGATAAATCCCTTGCGGGATTTTCGATATGGTTTGCATACCTCGCCAAAGGCGAGATATACAAACTCGATATGTGCTGACGCACTCGATATGTTTGCTACGCAAACGAGGGATTTATCTCATATCGAATTGATGCGTAGCGACAATATATCGAGTTCGAGCAAAGCGAGAACATATCGAGTTCATCTTTCGTGAACATATTTCACGAAAGTGAATATATAGACAGAAGAAAAAACAGAGCAAGAATAGAAGGAAGTTTATCCTTTTACTCTTGCTCTTTCTGCTTGTAATATGGGGTTGGGCTTAGCCCATTTGTATTTGACCGGTCAAATGCGATGCTCGCACTTAGTGGTATTTCGGTTGCCTGTTTTTTACGGTCTCAATCCTCGGTCAGATGCCTGAGCTTGACCGCCCAGGAAATGATGCGAAGCGCCAAAAAGTTCACCAGTAAAAAGGCGGAAAGCCCCAGAGACACGTAGGTCACAATGGGATAAAGGGGAACGATCAGCCCTGCCTTCACGGGCGCGGTGTTCATCAGGATCGCCAGCACGATGCCGATCACCGTGTTAGCGGAAACGGTAAACGTATACGAAAAATTGCCGCATTTGTGCGTGAGCAGCAGCACCATTGCCGTCACGCGTTCTTCCGGAAGCAGCGGCAGTACATTGACAATCGCCGTGCCGCGTGCTGTTCTGGCAGCTTCGGGGATACGGTAGCCTTT
>JAFVYY010000030.1 GCA_017508405.1 Clostridia bacterium | reverse complement strand
CCGAAAGTGCTGAAAACCCTTGTGAAATAAAGAAAAATCGGGAATCTTACGACTCCCGATTTTTGGTCTGAGTGACAAGACTTGAACTTGCGGCCTCTACCACCCCAAGGTAGCGCGCTACCAACTGCGCCACACCCAGATTTGCGTACTTATGAATTATATCACACATTTTTTGAAATGTCAAGGGGGTGAGGGGAATTTTTTGAAAAAGTTTTTCTGCGCAATCATTGCGTCAAAAAGCATTTGCCGAGACGTCTGGGATTTTGCCATAACGTACTCGAGCAACTCATTGTTATCTGATTTCGAGTAGATAAAATTATAAATTTTGTCGGATATCATCCGTAAATAGAAATCCGCCATATTCGACGCTTGACCGATTGCGGTGTTGACTTGCTTTTCGAGGTTTATCCCCGTTGTAAGCTCAACGCCGCGCCGTGTCAAAACGTACCTGTGGCGGATTTTATCGTATTTCATTAGGTCATCGGTTAGTATCAACTTGTCGAGCCAGTCTGACATTTAGTTCTCCTTTCTTAGTACCAATTTCCATCATTCATTGGAAAAAACTCTCTCATATCTTCGTCAGTTACAGGAGTTCCGCGTGTAAGAGCTTTTTCAAGCATCGCTATAAGTTGAGGATCATAGTCCGAATAACATGTCCACGGTGTCGGTATATATGTCATAAAAGTGGATATATACTCTTCTCTAACCTCCTCCGCATGTTCGTTACGGTTGGAATTTTGGTCTGCCATTTGGTTTAATCCCCCCTCGTTTTAATTTATCATAAATCTCTTCAAATGACTTCACTGTATCTGGCAAAAACTTCCTCAAAAGCGAGTAACTCTGCGGATTAGTTGCTTTGGCGCTTGCTATTTCGACAAATGCTTCCTTTCCTCGCTTAGACGAATCGCTCCAATAATCAGAAGTGTGCCTAAAGCCAAAATCTTGTTTCCCTTTTGTCGCAGCAGATACAAAATCAGACATATCTCCCCATTTGATTTTTATTTCATTAGGTCATCGGTCAGCGGATAGGTCAGTTCCCCTTCGCTTCCTCCGTCAACCTGATCAAGCCAGTCTGACGTTGTTAGTCCTCCTCGGTTTCTTCTCCCAAACCGGGATAACGCAGCATCAGCACCTCGATTGATTCATCTCGTGTTGACATACGAATTTCATTCCCTTTTACGAGAATGACAAGAGGAAATCCTATTATTGCAACGCCATCCCCGTTGAAACCAGGATGCCAAACCTCATATCCGTTCCAAACGATATCATATTTTTCGACTTTGTCGTATCCTCTGACTTTAGCATATTTTAAAATTTGCTTTTTGGTTATCATTTATTTCACTCCTTTCAAAATACAGCCGATGCATTTAGGATTAGTATTCACTCAGCAGATTCCAAAATACCGTAAGCTATACGGTTATCAGCTATTTAATTATACTCCTTTCATTAAAATTTGTCAACAGAAACGGCGCACTTCCCGAAAAAAGCACGCCGTTTTATATTGAATTTTAACGCTGAATTAAGCGCTCTGAGACTAAGCGGGAGGGACGGTGAAAATGGATTGACAAATCATAGTAATTATGGTATTATCTAAAAATCAGCGGCAGAAAATGAGCTATGGGACAAACGCTATGCAGCCTTATCCGAGCGCGACGTCAAGCACCATCATAAGTGAAAAACCTACGGCAAACATTAAAATCGCGACGTGCGACGTTCCATTCTCTGACATTTCGGGGCATAGCTCTCCTATTACTACGTATATCATTGCTCCCGCCGCAAAGCAGAGCAGGTAGGGAAGAAGCGGAAGAATAAACGATGCGGCAAGCAGAGTTACCACTGTGCCTAACGTTTCCGCTATCGCTGAGACTATTCCAAGCATAAATGAACGTATTCTGCCCTTGCCGCTGATGTATAACGGTACAGATATTATGCTTCCCTCAGGGAAATTCTGTACGCCTATTCCAAGCGCCAGCGCAAATATAGCGGAGTACGTGATTATTTCATTACCCGAAAGCCATGCGGCAAACGCCACTCCGAGCGCCATTCCTTCCGGAATGTTGTGTATAGCAACCGCTAACAAGGGGAGTAATTGTTTGTGCGGATTTGTGGCATTTTCTGACGTATATGTTTTCAAATATAGCAATTTATCTGTTAAAAAGAAAAATATTATACCTAACCAAAGACCGATGGCGGCAGGGATAAAAGGCGTTGCGGTATTTGCCGAGGCGAGCTCAATTGCGGGGATAATCAAGCTCCATACGGAAGCGGCAATCATAATTCCTGCGGCGAAGCCGTTCATTGATTTTTGAAAAAGTGGGTTGAGGTTCTTTTTTACAAGAAAGACGCAGCACGCGCCCAGAGCAGTACCTAAAAAAGGGATAGCGAGTATTTTTATAATTTCCGTAAGCATATTAAACTTTAACCTTTCAGACTTGTTTATATTATTTTATGTGTAGGTTACTCCAAATGACAATTTATATCATTAAGTGATGATATATCATTATATATGTGTTTAATCGAATATGGAAATTGCCAATCGGGTATATATTTATTAAAATATATATTGAGAGGTGATTTAAATGATTAGACTGACTTTGAAGGAATACATTGACGAGCATAAGATAACACGGTATGCAATTTCTAAAAGTACTGATATCAAATTTCAGGTAATTGATAAATATTACAAAAACAAAGTGGTGCGATATGACAGTTATATTTTGGATAAGATTTGCGCCGCGCTTGACTGTAACATCTCCGATATAATAGAATATGTAAAGGAATAAGTTTCGGTGTTAAGCATATACTATTGCATAGGAGTGTTTTATGAGATTTGAATACGGAGAATGCTACGAGGTCGATTGGGTAATGGAGAACACGTCTCCGCTTTCTCTTGATGAATGTCATAGACAGTATCTTAGGCGCGCGGTAAAGAAGGGCGGCTATAACGTACTGAATGAGTTCACGGATAACGAGGTCAGAGCAGTCGCAGCCGCGATAGAGTATACCGTTGAGCTGCTTGAAAGGCTTGTAGCAGGTCAGATAAATGGAAACCAGTCGATAATCCACCTGAAAAGGCGTATAGAGATACTGAAAAAGGCGCATAAAAGACTTGCGGGGCTTGTTGCTCTGTAAGCGGATAAATAAAAAGTTTCGCAAAAAGTCAAAATAGGTATTGACAAAACAAGGAAGCTGTGATATAATGACATACGTGGCAAAAGCATACAGGTGTGTGAGATTTGCCGGAGTGGCGGAACTGGCAGACGCACGGGACTTAAAATCCCGCGAGCTAATCCCTCGTGCCGGTTCGATTCCGGTCTCCGGCACCAAAGCCACAAAGATAAATATCGCGGGGTAGAGCAGCTCGGTTAGCTCGTCGGGCTCATAACCCGGAGGTCAGGAGGTTCAAATCCCCTCCCCGCAACCATTGAATAGGTTCCCACTTTAGAACCCCGTAACAATCGGAGTCGAGAGT
>JAFVYY010000029.1 GCA_017508405.1 Clostridia bacterium | reverse complement strand
GGCTTACTTTGCCAAGGTCATTGTAGATTGCACGGGAGACGGCGACGTTGCATACAAGGCAGGAGCGGAATTCTATATGGGCAGAGAGGAGGACGGCAGAATGCAGCCCGCCACTCTTATGTTCAAGATCGGCGGAGTAGACTATGACAGGGCAATATTCCCACCCTCATTCGAAACCACGATAGACGTTCCCGCAGGAGAGATACAGGATCTCGGCAAGAAAAATCTTCCGTTCCCGGCAGGTCACGTGCTTCTTTACGGCTCTACCTTACCCGGAGTTGTTACCGTTAATATGACTAACGTAACGGACATTGACGGCACAAAGGCAGAGGACCTGACGAGGGCGGAGCTCATATGCCGCTCACAGATGGAGCCCATTGTTGAGTTTTTACGTAAGTATGCTCCCGGATATGAAAATTGCTACATTCTCAGTGCAGCGTCACTTATAGGAATCAGAGAAACACGGCATTTCAAGGGCGTGAAAACCTTACATTCAAAAAGCATTGCCGAAGCGGAGAAGTTTGATGACTGGGTAGTACGGGATGCTCACTTCAATTTTGATATTCATAATCTTGACGGCTTTGGACTTGACCCCCGCGGATGTCAGCACCATTTCCATCAGCTTGACGGATATACGATACCATACGGATGCTTGGTTCCCGAAAAATTGGATGGACTTTTGCTTTCGGGCAGAAATATATCGGGTACGCATAAGGCTCATTCAAGCTTCCGAGCTATGCCCATATGTCTTGCAATAGGTGAAGCCTGCGGTGTTGCGGCAGCTTTGGCGGTACGTAAGGGTATTGAGCTGAGGGACGTTGACCCGAAAGAAATTCAAAGGTATTTATAAGGAGGGCATTATGCCAGGATACGCAAATTATAAAAGACTTTTTTGTGAGGAATATAAAACTCTCAAATGGGAGGGATACGATCCCGACAAATATATTGTAAACGATAAGGAAAGCCCGAATTTCTGTCCCGATCCCAAAACAGTAGATTTATACCCTGCCGACGACGGCTTTTGGCGTACTCCTTACGAAAATCTTTGCAAGGTAATGGATACACCCATAAGAGAGGGCTATCCGTATTTTGAGCCAAATGATTTCGATACTATTATGAAGGAGGCTGTTGCCGCTCCAGAAATGAAGCCCCTTTCCGATGAAGAATATAAAAAGCGGCTTTACGGTGCATTTTACGGAAGATGTGCGGCGGTTATTCTCGGAAAGCCTCTTGAAATGGGACTTACAAAGAAATTTATAAAGGAATATCTTGAAAGCGTTGACGAATATCCGTTAAACGATTACGTTTCCGCAAGAAGCGAGAAGCTTAATTACACCCTTCGTGAGGACTGTGTTTACAGCACTAAGGGCAACGTTAAGTTCGCACAGAGCGACGACGATATAAACTACACTCTCTTGGGACTTTTGCTTGTCGAAAAATACGGCCTTAAAATTGAGCCGTGGATGATAGGCGACAACTGGCTCAACAATATCCCCGTGTATTGGTGCTGGTGCGCATCAAGAGTTGCGTATTATCATATGGTAAACGGCACTCTTCCCATAGAGAAGATCCCATACACCATAAACCCTTGGAGAGAATGTATTGACGGTCAGATAAGAACGGATATCTGGGGATATATATTCCCCGCAAAGCATTATGAGGCTTGTAAATATTCCCATCTTGACACATCCTTCAGCTTAACGAAGAACGGTATTTACGGCGGTATGTTCGTTGCGGGCGCTCTTGCTTGCGCCCTTTCCGAAAGCCCTACGGTTGACAGAATTATAGATGCGGGTCTTGCATCAATACCCAAAAAATCAAGACTTTACGAGGCTATTGACAACGTACGCAGATGGTATAGAGAAACGAATGACTGGCAGGAAACGGCAGACAGACTTCTCGATACGTACAAGGAAATTCCCAACGAGGGAACTATAAATAATATGGCGGTGGTCGCTCTCGGAATTATAGCCGGCGGACTTGATTATACAAGGAGTATTACGATTGCCACAATGTGCGGTCTTGACACCGACTGCAATGCGGGAACCGTTGGCTCGATTGTAGGCGCGGCGGTTGGAATTGACGGAATAGAAAAGCGTTGGTACGAGCCCTTAAACGACACAATAAAGAGCGTTGTGGCATCCGTTGGAGAGTGCAAAATTTCGGAAATCTGCGAAAGAATTATAGAAGCAAAGAAAAAAGTAAATCAATAAAATCCTGTTTAAAATAAAAGTAAAAATGGCAAGGAGCGACACTCCCTGCCATTTTTTTATTTATTGTTTGTGTTTTCAGGCTTCGTACGCTTAAAATAACAGTTCTTATGGCTGTTTGTAAATCTCAAAGCGTTAGCTGAGGCATCGGAAAGCTCGTCAGGGCTTATTTCTACAGGAATCGCATAAGGATATTCCGGATGATACTTCCAATTATCTGTTCTTTCAAAGACTATGCTTTCAAGAGAGGTACACTCGTTGAATACGCACCTTTCAACGGCGTTTACATTCTCCGGAATGGTAATCTCCGTTAAGGACGAGCAACCCCAAAATGCATTAATCTGAATATGAATAAGACTTTTAGGCAGATGTACGCTTGTGAGGGATGAGCAGTTGTAGAAAGTATCTAATTCAATTACCTCCACACCCTCGGGTATAGCTATGCTTTTGAGGGCTGTGCAGTTATAAAATGCCCGATGTCCGATGGATGTAACAGTACTGGGTATATTAATTGACTGTAGTGAATAGCAATATGAAAAGGCCTCATTTCCGATAGTAGTAACTCCCATGGGAAGCACAAGGCTTTTAATAGACGTACATTGATAGAGAATCTGTCCGCCTATGGTTTTGATGCCGTTGCCTAAAATAAGCTCCTCAAGAGCTGGGCAATTTCCAAATGTCATCCATTCAAGAGACGTAACTCCGTTACCTATTTCAGCTCTTTTGAGCAATGTGCAGTTGTCAAAGCAGTTGTTGCCCAAACGTGTTACATTATCGGGAATTACAATACTTTCTAATGACGTGCAGGATGTAAAGCAGCTACTACCTATTGATTTAACGCTGTCGCCGATTACGATGCTTTCAAGTCCTGTACAAGCTATAAATGCGCCATCCCCGATGGATTCTACGCTGTCGGGTATAACTATAGCGTTAACCAGCTTACATTTTGCGAAGGCATATGCGCCTATGCTTTCAAGACCTTCGTT
>JAFVYY010000028.1 GCA_017508405.1 Clostridia bacterium | reverse complement strand
TTGTAGTACGCAAGATCCTTGTACTTGATATTTGGAACAAAAGCGTGAGCGTAAATAAGATCCACCGTGTCAACGTCGTTGTAGGGAGGCTCTTCGCAATTGCTTCTGTTACCGTAGTAGCATTCGTTAAGCACCTCACAGCCATCGGTTGTATTTGAGCCTCCGGGGGTTACGAAGGAAATAACCTCCATACCGTCATATATTTTTTCGAGGGCTGCCTTTGATTCGAAGGCATCCTTTCTTCTTCTTTCAATGTCAATTCCCGCATTGTATGCAAATGCGTGGTCCATAGAGTGGGATGCAAGATCAAACCAACCGTCTGAAAACGTTTGCTTCCAGAAGGAAATAAGGTCACTGTTCAAAAAATTAACGGTCTGCGCGCTTGTGGCAATAAGCTTAACACCGTATTTTTCGTAATTATCTTTAAATATTTCCACAACCTTTTCGGACGAGGGCTTGTAGCAACCATCGTCAAATACGAATGAAAAGGACGCTTTAGCGCCGTTTTTGAATTTACACTTTCTGATTTCCATAAGAAAAATACCTCACTTTCCTAAGGTAATTCTACCACTAACGTGTTAAAAAGTCAATTATATATCTTAATTAAATTAAAAATAAGTGTTGACAAACCGGGAAAAAAGTAGTATTATTCTACATTGGAAAAAGTTAAGGAGGAAAATATGAAATACGCAGTAAGATTTATAAAAGCGAAAGCCGTCTTTTTAATAGCAACAGCTTTGGCTGTAATAACGTCAATTATAGTTCCTCCGGATAAGGAGTATATAGGGTACGTTGATTTTAAAACTCTCGCCTGTCTTTTAGCCACGTTATGCGTAGTTTGCGCTCTCAAGAATATTAAGTTTTTTACGATTCTTGCGAGAAAGATCATTCATTCCACCCCGAATTTCAGAGTTTGTGTTCTGGCGCTTCTTTATATTACTTTTATAGGCTCCTTGTTTATAGCCAACGATATGGCGCTTATAACATTTCTCCCTCTCGGCTGGTACGTGCTTCACGATACGGGTAATGAAAAATATACTCCGTGGCTCTTCGTCTTGCAGAATATAGCGGCAAATCTTGGAGGAATGCTCACCCCCTTCGGCAATCCGCAGAACTTGTATCTGTACACTAAATTCAACATTCCCACCCTTGAATTTATGGGTATTATGCTTTGGCCCTTTTTGCTTTCGGTAGCTATGCTTACCCTGTCTGTTTTCTTCTTCCCCAAGGACAAAATGGAGCTTAAGGGAACTGAGTACTTTGCTTTTAAGCCTAAGCGCAGTGCGATATATCTTGTGCTTTTTACTCTTTCGATTCTTATGGTATTTTCTGTGATACCGTATTATATCGGCCTTGCGATAATAATTATATCCGTACTCATCCTTGACAGATATGCGCTTTTAAGAGTTGATTATTTCCTGATTCTCACTTTCTTTATGTTCTTTATCTTTGCGGGAAATATGTCAAGGATAGACGTAATACGAAATTTACTCTCGGCGCTCCTTGAAAAGAACACTCTTGTTTTTTCGGCTTTGTCCTGTCAGTTTATTTCAAATGTTCCCTCGGCAATTCTTCTTTCCCAGTTCACGGATAATTACAGAGAGCTTTTGCTCGGCGTAAACGTTGGCGGAACAGGTACTATAATCGCATCCTTGGCAAGTCTTATTACTTTTTCCGAGTATTGCAGATGCACAGAGGGTGGAAAAAAGAAGTATTTCGCTGTTTTCACACTTTTAAATGTTATTTTCCTTGTCACTTTGCTGATTTTTTGCAGTATTTTGTAAAAAATATTGAAAAGGACTTTAAATTTAGAATTTCCCGTGTTATAATATATGCGCAAAAAATTTTACGTTGATTTTTACATTATATAGAGGTTACAAAAATGATTAGAGAAGATTTAAGAAATGTTGCGATTATTGCCCACGTTGACCACGGTAAGACCACACTTGTTGACGGTATGCTTCAGCAGGGCGGTGCTTATCATGAAAATCAGGCTACAACCGAAAGAGTAATGGACTCAAACGACCTTGAGAAGGAAAGAGGAATTACTATCCTTGCAAAAAATATGGCTATTCGCTACGGCGACAAGAAGATCAATGTTATCGACACTCCCGGCCACGCTGACTTCGGCGGTGAGGTTGAGCGTATACTTAAGATGGTAAACGGCGTTATACTTCTTGTTGATGCAGCTGAGGGTCCCATGCCCCAGACAAGATTCGTTCTTCAGAAAGCAATGGAGCTTAATCACAGAATCATCGTAGTTGTAAATAAAATCGACCGTCCCGATGCGAGAATCTTAGAGGTTATAGACGAGGTGCTTGAGCTTCTTATCGACCTAAACGCAACGGATGAGCAGCTTGATTCCCCCATGCTTTTCTGCTCAGGCAGAGCGGGTACGGCATCCTTGTCACCCGATGAAGAGGGTACGGACCTTATCCCTCTCCTTGATACAATTATCAATTACATTCCCGCTCCCGAGGGAGAGGATGACGACGGACTTCAGCTTCTTGTTTCCTCCGTTGATTACAGCGATTACGTTGGTAAGATCGGTATCGGCAGAATTGAGCGCGGAACTCTTAAGGTAAATCAGGAGGTTGCAGTTTGCAACTATCACTCCGATGAAAAGCCTCGCCGCGCAAAGATAGTTTCAATCTATCAGTTCGAGGGTCTTTCAAAATCCTCGGTGCAGACGGCGACAGTTGGCGATATCGTTTGCTTCTCAGGTGTTGAGGAGCTTTCAATAGGCGATACTCTTTGCGCTCCGGATAAGGTTGAGCCTCTTGAGTTCGTTAAGGTTTCCGAGCCTACAATGGAAATGACCTTCTCCGTAAACGACAGCCCCTTTGCAGGACAGGAGGGTAAATTCGTTACCACACGTCAGATTCGCGACCGACTTTATAAGGAAACGCTTAAGGACGTATCACTTCGTGTACAGGACGGTGATACCACAGATTCCTTTAAGGTTGCGGGCAGAGGCGAAATGCATCTTGCCATCCTTGTTGAAAATATGAGAAGAGAGGGCTACGAGCTTTGTTGCTCCACACCCCGTGTTCTTTACAAGACGATAGACGGTATTCTTCACGAGCCTATGGAAAGAACGTCCATTGACGTTCCCGACGATGCAGTGGGCTCCGTAGTACAGAAGCTTGGCTCCCGTAAGGGTGAGCTTCTTGAAATGGGTAAGGTCGGCTCAAGAACAAGAATCGAATATCTTATCCCTTCAAGATGTCTTTTCGGCTACAGAAGCGAATTTATGACTGATACAAAGGGTGAGGGTGTTATCAATACCATATTCGACGGATACCAGCCCTTTAAGGGAGAGGTAGTAACAAGATTTACAGGCTCTCTTATCGCATCAGAAACCGGTGAAGCCACATCCTACGGTCTTTACAACACGCAGGATAGAGGAGCTATGTTTATCGGTGTACAGACTCCCGTTTACGAGGGTATGATAGTCGGCGAATGTCCCAAGATGGAGGATATCGTTGTAAACGTATGTAAGAAAAAGCATCTTACAGCCGTTCGTTCAAAGGGCGCAGACGAGGCTCTTATCCTTACTCCTCCGAGAATCCTTTCTCTTGAACAGGCTATTGAGTATATTGCCGATGATGAGCTTATTGAGGTTACACCCAAATCCTTAAGACTTCGCAAGAAGATTCTTGATACTGCTACAAGACTTAAGGCACAGGCAAAATTAAAGTAAATAACGCAAATGGCTGTTTCGATTCAAACAGCCATTTTGTCTAAAATAAATTAACTGAGGTAAAATATGTTTTCCGAAAAAATTCTTAAAATCGCTATGGATGCGGAAATCGCTCTTAAGCCGATTTTTGAAAAAATAGATGAAATTTCATTTAAAAATACAGAAAGAGTTCTTTCCGCCTTCCGTGAAAACAGAGTAGCGGAATCAATGTTCGGAGGTACCACGGGTTACGGATACGACGATGTGGGCAGAGATACTCTTGATAAGATTTACGCTGAGGTAATGGGTGCTGAAAGCGCATTTGTACGTCACTCCATAGTGAACGGCACACAGGCGCTTACCATCGGTCTTTTCGGACTTCTTCGTCCCGGTGACGTTATGCTCTCCGTTACCAACCGTCCCTACGATACTCTTTGCGAGGTCGTTGGAATAGAGGGAGAGGCAGGTAATGGCTCCCTTAAGGATTTCGGAGTCAGGTATGAGCAGGTAGATTTCAAGAATAAAACGGAAATAGATTTTGACGGAATCGATACAAAGCTTAAAGAGCTTGGAGACAAAGTAAAGGTAGTGTTCATTCAGCGCTCCAAGGGATATCTTGATCGTCCTACTTTAACTGTTGATCAAATAGGAGAAATCGCAAGCTTTGTTCATGCCCGCTCAAAGGCGTACGTTGTGGTTGATAACTGCTACGGTGAGTTTACCGAGGATAAAGAGCCCTGTTCGGTTGGCGCTGATATGGTTATCGGCTCTCTCATTAAAAATCCCGGCGGCGGAATTGCGGAAAGCGGCGGATACATAGCGGGAACCCAAAGAGCTGTTGAGCTTGCATCCTACCGTCTTACGTCTGTCGGCACAGGCACAGAGGTTGGGGCTACCCTCGGTCAGAACAGAAATCTGTTTAAGGGCTTCTTTATGGCTCCCCATATAGTTGCGCAGGCGCAGAAAACAGCTCATTTTGCATCATACGTTCTTGAAAAGCTTGGCTTCTGCGTAAATCCCAAATATGATGAGATGCGCTCGGATATAATTCAAACGGTAAAATTCGGCTATCCCGACGGACTTATTAAATTCTGTCAGGGTATACAGAGCGCAAGCCCCGTGGATTCCTACGTTGTTCCCGTTCCGTGGGCGATGCCCGGCTATAACGATGAGGTAATTATGGCGGCAGGCGCATTTACACAGGGTTCATCTATTGAAATTTCTGCGGACGGCCCCCTTCGTGAGCCTTATATTGCATTCTTTCAGGGCTCTCTTACTTATGAAAGCGGAAAGATAGCTATTTTAACAGCGGCGGAGAAGCTGCTTGATAATACAAATGCTCAGTATTAAGATTATCGCCACAGGCGAATTTAAGGAAAATTATTTTAAGGAAGCGGCATCTGAATATAAAAAGCGCTTAGGCGCATGGTGTCGGGTTGAGGAATATATCTTCAGGGAAGAAAAGCTTCCGGAGAACCCATCGCAAAGCCAGATAGCCGAGGCTCTTAAGACAGAGGAAAAGATCATACTTTCAAAAATTCCGAGTAAGGCGTACGTTATTGCAATGTGCGTAGAAGGAAAGCAGCTTTCATCCGAGGAGCTTGCCGATAAAATAGGGCAGGCGCAGATAATGGGAAAAAGTGAGATCGTGCTTATAATAGGCTCATCCTATGGACTTTCCGACGGAGTAAAGCAGAGGGCTGATTTCCGCCTTTCCGTATCCAAGCTTACTTTTCCTCACAGACTCTTACGAGTTATGCTTTACGAGGCGATATATCGCTCCGTATCAATTCTGAACGGCTCAAAATATCATAAATAGGAGGTATAGCTATGCATAAAACAGGCGTTGCCGTAATCGGCGCAGGACATGCCGGAGTTGAAGCAGCTCTTGCTTGCGCAAGAATGGGTATTGATACTATTCTTTTCACAATGTCCTTGGATGCCATAGCCAATATGCCCTGTAATCCGTCCATTGGCGGTACTGCAAAGGGTCATTTGGTATATGAAATAGACGCTCTCGGCGGACAGATGGGTATTTGCGCCGATATGGTCACATTGCAGGCGAGGACCTTAAATCTCGGTAAGGGTGCGGCTGTATATTCAAAGAGAATACAGGCTGACCGCATGAAATACCGCTCAATAATGAAGAGCGTTCTTGAAAAAACACCTAATCTTCGTATAGTACAGGCGGAGATAACCGATATTGAAACCGTAAATGAAAACGGGGTTAAAAGAATAAGCAAGGTTAAAACAAGACTTAACGAGGAATACGAGGTACAGGCAGCTATTATATGTACCGGCACCTTCCTTAACGGAGTTGTGCATACAGGCTCCGTTTGCTATCCCTCGGGTCCCGATGCACTAAACAGCGCCCTTTTCTTAACCGATGCCCTCAAGCGAGAGGGAATATCAATGATGCGCTTTAAAACGGGTACTCCGTCCCGCATTCATGCCGATACGATAGATTATGAAAAGCTTGAGATCCAAGAGGGCGACAAGGAGTCGTTTCCCTTTTCGTGGAAGACGGATGAAGAGGAATACGGAAAAAGTGAGCAAATTCCTTGCTATATAGTCTATACAAACAGTAAAACTCATGATATAATAAAAGAGAACATAAAGAGAAGCGCCCTTTATTCCGGTAATATTCACGGTACAGGCCCTCGCTACTGCCCATCCATAGAGGATAAGATAGTACGCTTTGCCGATAAGGAAAGGCATCAGCTGTTTGTTGAGCCTATGGGTACGGACACTAAGGAAATATATCTTCAGGGCTTTTCAACCTCTATGCCTATTGACGTACAGGAAAAAATGGTTCATTCTCTTGAGGGCTTTGAAAACGCTCAGATGATGCGCTATGCCTACGCAATAGAGTATGACTGTACCGATCCCGAGGAGCTTCTTCCTACTCTTGAATACAAGAGAATATCGGGTCTTTACGGTGCAGGACAGTTTAACGGAACCTCAGGCTATGAGGAGGCTGCGGCGCAGGGACTAATTGCGGGAATCAACGCAGCGCTTAAAATCAAGGGTGAGGAGCCTCTTATTTTACCTCGGGCATCGTCCTATATAGGTACTCTTATCGACGACCTTGTTACTAAGGGAACAAATGAGCCCTACAGAATGATGACCTCACGTTCGGAATACAGACTGCTTCTTCGTCAGGACAACGCAGATATGCGCTTGACTCCCTATGGACGCAGAGCAGGCCTCGTATCTGATGAGCAATGGGAATATTTTACCTCCCGAAAGGATGCAATTGAGAAAGAGATCGCAAGAATGAAAAAGACGGTCATCCGTCCGAGCGAGGAGCTGAACTCAGTGCTTTCGGAAAACGGTACAACCCCTATTTCCGTCCCCACACAGCTTTCAGAGCTTATTAAAAGACCTCAGCTTGATCTTGAAAAATTAGAAAAATTCGACACGTACCGTCCCGTTTTAAAAAAATCCGTAATGTTTGCTGCGCAGACGGAGGTAAAATACGACGGATACGTAAAGAAGCAGCTTGCAGAGGTCAAGAGAAACGAAAAAACAGATAATAAGCCGATTCCCGAGGCCATTGATTATTCTAAAATCAAGGGTATAAGAATCGAGGCTATGCAGAAGCTTGAAAAGATTCGCCCGATGACGGTGGGTCAGGCATCAAGAATAAGCGGAGTAAGCCCCGCTGATATTTCGGTGTTATTAATTTATCTTTCAGAAAAAGGAGAATAAACTATGAGCATTTTAAACGTTAAGGACTACGGCATTCTCGGTGATGGCGCAACTCTTGAAACCGCAGCTATTCAGAAGCTCATCAACGAGGCAAAGGACGGAGATACCTTGGTATTCCCTAAGGGCTACTACGTAACAGGTACGATAGGACTTCGCTCCAATATCACCATCCGCCTTGAAAAGGGCGCAGAGATCGTTGGCTCGAGAAATATGGAGCACTATTACGATTGCGGCTTCTATCACAATGAAATGAAAAAGACCATTTCCTTGATTTACGCTCTTGACTGTGATAACGTCACTATTGAGGGTGAGGGTAAGATCCAGTTAAGCGGTGATGCGTTTATGGACTTTGATACATATCTTCCCCCCGAGCTTAAGGATTACAATATTACTAAGGAATATGCTGAGCAGATGGTTATCGCAGTTGTAAACCGTCCCACACAGCCCATCTTCTTTAACAATTGTAAGAACGTAAAGATTACAGGAATTAAGGTTTTCAATTCTCCCTGCTGGACAATGGTATTTTCTAACTGTGAAAATATCGAGATCTCGGGCGTTTACGTTGATAACCATAACAGAATCCCGAATAATGACGGCGTTCATTTCTCCGCATCAAGAAATATCGTTGTTAAGGATTCCACGTTCCTTTGCGGTGATGACTGCTTTGCGGCTACGTGTATCACAAACTGGAACGGAGTTTGCGAGAATATGGAGATTTCCGACTGCCTTATGTCATCTCGCTCCGCTGCCATCCGCTTCGGCCATCTTGAAAGTAAGGTAAGAAATATCGTTGTTAAGAATATAAAAATTATCCGTTCCAACCGCGCCCTTGCGGTATTCTGCGGAGATAACGGCTACGTTAAGAACGCATTGTTTGAAAACATTGAAACCGATACAAAGATCCACGCAGGCTATTGGTGGGGTAAGGGTGAACCCATCGTTGTTTGCGGCGCAGACGTAAACGGAGAGATCTCCGACGTTGAATTCAAGGACTGTAAGTTCGTTCATGAGAATCCCGCTGTATTCGTTGGTAATAAGGGTAATGTTAAAAACGTAACTCTTACAAACTGTGAGTTCAAGCAGGAGGACGGCTCTACAACTGAATACTACAAGAATAAGTTGGACCTTCAGCCCAACGTTCCCAACCTTATTCCCCATACTTTCGACAAGTCGGAGAGTGTATTCGTTAAAGAAGTAGAGAACTTTAAGATTCAGTAATAAATCTTAAAAATCACATAAAAAACATAAACGGTAGCGATTTTTCGCTACCGTTTTGTATTTATTCGGCTTTTATTTGTGAAAAAGAGGCGAAAGCTTAGTTAAAGAATAAGAAGCTGCGGACGCATTACCGAATTCGATTATTTCTTTTCGCAAATGAAAAAGTAAGGAGACGTGGGTGAATTTACGATTTGGAATTTAGATACGCTCATTTCGTGACGGTCTATGGTTTCAAAATATTCAAGAAGAAGCTTGCCTTCAATCTCGCCCTCAGCGTGTCCGGGATAAACAGCAATCAAAAGTATTCCGTCACTGTCAAGTATACTAAGCGCATCCTTAACAGCAGGCAAGGTGGTCTCACGCTTTGTTGTGAGAGCTTTATTATTGCTTCCGGGAAGATATCCGAGGTTGAACATTCCTGCCTTGATTTTTTTGTCAATGTATTTCTTTAAATTGTGATGGGAATCGTGGATAAGGGTGTAGTTTTCGTACTGTCCCTCGGTCTCCAGCCTCTTTCTGGTGCTTATAAGAGCGCCCTCCTGAATATCAAATGCATACACGTGTCCCGTGCTTTTTACTGTATTTGATAAGAAAAGGGTATCGTGACCGTTTCCCATTGTAAAATCGGCGCATACGTCTCCCTCCTTAAGATGAGAGAGGATAAAGGATTTTTGAAGGGTAAGTAAATCTGTCATAATTTCACTCCGTATTTTTTACTCTTGAATAATTATACTACTTAACAGCAAAAGTGTCAAGTAAATAAATATTTTAAAATTTTAGTTATTTCTTGACAAAGCCGTATATGAGTGCTAAAATATACGTGTTATTTATATAATACATTTATTTTAGCTTTTGAAAGGATATTTCATCTATGAAATGGACATCACTTAACGACTTAAGAGAATCTTATCTCTCATTCTTTGAATCCAAGGGACATCTTCGTTTACCCAGCTTTTCCCTTGTGCCCAACAACGATAAATCCTTGCTTCTTATAAACTCAGGTATGGCTCCTATGAAGAAGTTCTTCACAGGTGAGGTTGTTCCTCCGAGAAACAGAGTTACCACCTGTCAGAAGTGTATTCGTACCCCCGACCTTGAAAGAGTAGGTCACACAGCCCGTCACGGTACATTTTTTGAAATGCTCGGTAACTTCAGCTTCGGCGATTACTTTAAAATCGAGGCTATCGAATGGAGCTGGGAGTTCCTTACTAAGACACTTGAAATTCCCGAAAATCTTCTTTGGCCCTCAATCTACGAAAACGATGAGGAGGCATATGATATCTGGGTAAACCGTATTGGTGTTGACCCCAACCACGTTGTTCGTATGGGCAAGGCGGATAATTTCTGGGAGCACGGTCAGGGTCCTTGCGGTCCTTGCTCCGAAATTTATTTTGACCGCGGTGAAAAGTACGGCTGCGGCTCTCCCGACTGTAAGCCGGGATGTGACTGTGACAGATATATGGAGATCTGGAACAACGTATTCTCTCAGTTTAATAACGACGGCAGCGGCAATTATACAGAGCTTGCTCAGAAAAATATTGATACCGGTATGGGACTTGAGCGTCTGGCTTGCGTAATGCAGGGCGTGGACAATATGTTCGAGGTTGACTCCGTTCGCAGACTTATTGACAAGGTTTGCGAGATCTCCGGTAAGACCTACGGCGCAGATGCAAATAACGATATTTCCATCCGTGTTGTAACAGACCATACAAGAAGCGCTATGTTTATGATTAGCGACGGCGTTATCCCTTCAAACGAGGGCCGCGGATACGTTCTCCGCAGAATTATCCGTCGTGCTTGCCGCCACGGTAAGCTTCTCGGTATTGACCACCCCTTCCTTACGGACATGTGTGACGTAGCCATCGGTGAAAGCTGCAGAGCATATCCCGAGCTTTCCGAAAAGGCAGATTATATTAAAAAGGTTCTTTCCCTTGAAGAGGAAAGATTCGATACCACCATCGATCAGGGACTTTCCATTCTTGACACCCTTGTTAATAAGGCAAAGGCTGACGGTAAGGACACGATTGACGGCGCCGACGTATTCAAGCTTTACGATACCTTTGGATTCCCCATTGATTTAACAAGAGAGATCGCAGAGGAGAACAGACTCAAAATTGACGAGGACGGCTTCAAGACTCTTATGGCAGAGCAGAGACAGAGAGCTCGTGATGCAAGAGCGGACATTAACGGCTGGGATAAGGAATCAGGCAAGATAAACGTTGAAAAGACAGATTTCAAGGGCTATACCGCATATGAGTGCGAGGGTAAGGTTCTTGCTATCATCGTTGACGGAGGCGAGAGTGTAGACTCTGTTTCCGAGGGTGAATGCTCCATAGTTCTTGATGCAACCACCTTCTACGGTGAGGGCGGCGGTCAGGTAGGCGATAAGGGTACTCTTGAAAATGAGGGCGCTCATATCGACGTTCTCGATACTAAAAAGACCGACGGCGTATACGTTCATATGTGTAACGTTGTATCAGGTACTGTTAAGGTTGGCGACACCTTGAAGGCAAGCGTAGACGCCACACGCCGTCAGGCAATCGCAAGAAACCACTCTGCCGTTCATATGCTTCAGGCAGCTCTTCGCAAGGTTCTCGGTAACCACGTTGAGCAGGCGGGTTCCTACGTTGACGAAAGCATCGGTAGATTTGACTTTACTCATTTTGCAGCTCTTACAGCTGAGGAAATCGCAAAGATAGAAAGCATTGTTAACGCTTACATTTTAAGCGGAGATAAGATAGATACGGTAGAAACCGACGTAGATACCGCTCGCGCAAGCGGAGCTATGGCTCTCTTCGGAGAAAAGTACGGCAAGGTTGTACGTATGGTTAAGATGGGTGATTTCTCCGTTGAGCTTTGCGGCGGTACACATCTTGACAACTCTGCTAAAGCAGGTATGTTCAAGGTAATATCCGAGTCAAGCGTTGCGGCAGGCGTTCGCAGAATTGAAATCACAACAGGCTACGGCGTTCTTAACCTTCTTGCAAATAAAGACGCTCTTATATTCGACACCGCAAAGGAGCTTAAGTGCCAGAACGTAAACGATATCGCTAAGCGTGCAACCGCGGTTTCCGATGAGGTTAAGGCTCTTAAGAGAGAAATTGATCAGCTTAACTCTAAGCTTGCAGGCTCCCGTGTAGACGAGCTTATAAACGGTGCAAAGGTTGTAAATGGAATCTCTGTAATTACAGCGGATCTCGGCGATATGAACATTGACGCAGTTCGTTCCCTCGGCGATAGCATTAAGGACAAAAAACCCGAGAGCGTGGCTGTATTTGCTATTCATTCGGGCGACAAGCTTAACTTTATGGCAGTATGCGGTAAGGCAGCTGTTGCAAAGGGCGCCCACGCAGGTAATATCCTTCGTGAGGTAAGCGCAGTAACAGGCGGCAGAGGCGGCGGACGTCCCGACAGCGCAATGAGCGGCGGTAAGGATATCTCCAAAATCGCAGATGCTCTTGCACTTGTTGAAACCCTCATTAAGTAATAAAATACAGAAAAAGATGCGACACGTGTCGCATCTTTTTTATTTGGTTAAATCCGTTTCCCTTATTTTTTTACGCAAGGGAAGTACAAATGAGGGCGATACGGAAAGCTCGTCGATTCCCATTTTGAGAAATTCTTCGGTTAAAGAGAGGTCGGAGGCAAGCTCACCGCAGATGCCTACCCATTTACCGTACTTATGGGCGCTGTCAACGGTATACTTTATTAGCCTTAAGACTGCCTCGTGATGGGGGTTCGCATATTTATCCAACCGTGGATTTTGTCTGTCGCAGGCAAGAGTATACTGTATAAGATCGTTAGTACCTATACTGAAAAAGTCTACAAGAGGGGCAAGAGAGTCGCTTATTATCGCTGCGGCAGGAGTTTCTATCATTATACCCATTTCGATTTTCTTTGCGTATTTTATTTCCTCTCTGTCAAGCTCTTTTTTAATTTCCTCACATATTTCGAGTATTCCTTCAACCTCCCATACGCTTGTGACCATAGGAAACATAATGCTTAAATTTCCGTATATGGAGGCTCTGAAAAGAGCGCGAAGCTGTGTTTTAAAAATATCCGTCCTGTCAAGACAGATTCGTATGGCTCTGTAGCCCAAGGCGGGATTTTCCTCGGCTTCGAGAGAGAAGTAGTCAACCTGCTTGTCGGCACCTATATCAAGAGTACGTATAATTACCTTCTTACCGCCCATAGCCTCAAGAACGCTCTTGTATATTTCAACCTGCTTTTGCTCCGTTGGGTAGCTATCGCTTTCAAGATAGATAAACTCGCTTCTGAAAAGCCCTATGCCGTCGGCATCGTTAATAAGCACAGCGCCGAGATTTTCGACTCCGCCTATATTGGCGTACAGATTTACTTTTCTGCCGTCAAGGGTAATATTTTCCTTTCCCCGAAGAGTTTCAAGAAGCAGCTTTTTTTCCTTATCATCTTTTATAAGCCTCTCAAAGGATGTGACAGTTTCCTTATCCGGATTAATAAATATTTCCCCCGTATATCCGTTGATAGCTACCGTATCTCCGTTATGAACGGCGTTTAAAAATTCCTCTCCTAGCCCGATAATTGCGGGGATATTCATATTTCTTGCAAGAATAGAGGTGTGGGAGTTCACAGAGCCGTAGACCGTGGCGATTCCGCAAATAAGACTCTTATCAAGGGCGACGGTTTCACTGGGGGCAAGGTCGGACGCACATATTATAGAGCTTTCCTTAAGAGATACCTCGGTAAATTCATTTTCGGAAAGGCAGGAAATAAGACGGGATGAAATATCCTTTATATCAGCAGCTCGTGCCTGCATATAGGCATCCTCCATATTTTCAAACATTGAGGAAAAGGTTTTTGAAGCCACGCTTACGGCATACTCCGCATTAACACCTTGATTTTTAATAATGCTTTCTACGGACTCAAGATAGTCCTCGTCATCAAGCATCATTTTATGGATTTCAAAAATCTGCGCCCCTGTTTCCCCAACCTCTAAAATAGCCTTTTTGTATATTTCATCAAGCTGTGAATGGGCTTTTTTACGAGCATTTGTAACACGCAAAAGCTCACCTTCGACGCTTTCAATATTAACCCTTTTGCTGGGCTCGTCACTCTTTTTTACAAGCAGAGAGGCTCTTCCTATGGCAATAGCGCCGTAAACACCTTTTCCTTTAAAGCGTAACATTTAAAACTCCTTATAGGTTTTCACTGAGATATTTTTTGATAGCAATGGAAGCTTCTTCCTCATCGCTTCCCGATACCGTAACAGTAATAGTATCTCCGTGAAGAATACCCATTCCCATAATAGCTATAACTCTGGTTGCAAGGGCTTTTTTATCACCCTTTTCAATGTAGATCTCGCTTTCAAATTCCTTTGCAAGCTTAGACAGTATTCCCGCAGGACGGGCGTGAATACCTAATTTATCTTTAATTGTATAAGTGAAATTTATCATAACTGTTCCTTTCGCAACTTTTATTCTTATTTATTATTGTCTTAAATGGATTTTAAATTCAAAAAATAATTAAAAAACCACAGAATCCCCGACTCTGTGGTTGATATTTATATCCTGCTAATGATGGTTTTACTATCCTTGACTATGCTTCGTTCGGGAATAACACCCCGAATGCTCGTTAGGGGATAAACACTCGAGTATTTACCTATAACTGTACCGGGATTAAGCACGCATCCGCATCCGATTTCCGCCCTATCGCCGAGTATCGCCCCCATTTTTTTAAGATACGTATTATATTTTTCGTTACCTTTTATGCAAATTTCCGTTTTATCCGACTTTAAATTGGAGCAAATTACTCCAGCACCCATATGAGCGTAATTGCCTACGATACTGTCTCCAACGTAATTGTAGTGGGGACAGGCGGCATTTTCAAATATAATTGAGTTTTTGATTTCGGTGGAATTTCCTATAACACATCCGTCGCATATTATCACGTTTCCTCGAAGATATGCTCCATGCCGTATCTCTACACCGTTACCTATAATTGCGGGGGGAATTATTTTTACATTCTTATCTATTTTTGTGTTTTCTCCTACGTAAACGCCCTTGTCGATCTCCTTATATCCGTTAAGTCCCGAGGAAATAAGGAACTTAATATAATCCTTTATTTTAGGCAATATTTCCCACGGATAAGTAACGTCCTTAAAAAGCGGAATAAGCAGGGAAGGAATACTGTCAAACAGCTCCCTTGTGCTGACTCTGTCACGGTTGCTCATTTAAATATCCCCTTTCCTTTAACAAGCCTTTTATGTCGCTTATATGCTTTTTACATTCGCCTTCCTCTTTACATTCTGCCATTATCCTGATTACAGGCTCTGTACCGCTTTTACGAAGAAGTATGCGTCCGCCATCCTTAAACTCCGTCTCTATATTCTTTATCAACGCCTTTACCTGCGGGTCATTAATAACCTCATCCTTTTTCCGTACGTAGACGCTTTCCGTAATTTGCGGGTAAAGTGTAACTCCGCAGGAAAGTGCGGAAAGCGGCGCTTTTCTGTCGCACATCTCTTCGGTTATCATAAGTGCGGTAAGAATACCGTCCCCCGTTGTCGCATATTTTTTCAGAATTATATGTCCCGATTGCTCCCCTCCTAAGGTGTATCCGCTTTTTTGCATACATTCGTAAACGTACCTGTCGCCAACTGATGTAAGCTCGTAATTTATACCCTCCCGTTTAAGGGCGTTTATAAGACCGGTATTTGACATAACGGTTGCAACCAAAGTGTTTTTTCCAAGGCATCCCTTTTCACGAAGCCGTTTTGCAAGAATATAGAGTATGATATCTCCGTCCACCGTGTTTCCGTTTTCGTCAACGGCTATGCACCTGTCGGCATCTCCGTCAAAGGCAAATCCGATATCGAGGTGATTTCTTTTCACAAGAGCCTTTAAATTTTCAATATGAGTTGAGCCGACTCCGTTGTTTATATTTATACCGTCGGGAGAAACACCGGTTAAAAACAGCTGAGCGCCAAGGGCATTGAAAACCGATTTTGCAATAGACCACGAAGCGCCGTTTGCGCAATCAAGACCTATACGCAGGCTTTTGTAGGAATAGGCGGCAATGGAGATTAGGTAGCCCACGTATCTGTTTCTTCCTGCGGTGTAGTCAATAATGCTTCCTATCCTGTCACGCACGGCAAAGGGAATATCATTATCCTCTATACCTAATTTTTTCAGGTCATTGTCAATATAGGCTTCGATCAATGATGCAGTCTCGTCGTCAAGCTTTTCACCGTATCTGTTGATGATTTTTATTCCGTTGTCGTAATAGGGATTATGAGATGCGGTTATCATAACACCGCAGTCAAATTCATCGCACCGTGTGATATATGATACGCTTGGAGTCGTGGTAACGTGGAGCATATAGGCATCTGCACCCGATGACGTAATTCCCGCAATCAATGAGTATTCAAGCATATAGCTGGATCTTCTGGTGTCTTTTCCTATAAGGATGCGAGCCCTTTTATTCGGTGCGCCGAGCTTATTGTAATACCAACCGATAAATCTGCCTACCAAATACGCCTGATAAGATGTCAGATCCTTATTTGCCTCACCTCGGAAGCCGTCAGTTCCGAAATATTTGTTTTTTGTTTTTACAGAATTCTGTTCATTAAGCAAAGCCATAGCTCCTCCCAATATAATTGTTTTATTTATTATTTCCTTTTTGACGGGGGCTATGTAAAAAAAGCCGCGCATACTATCAGTATACGCAGCCTTTTATTATATGATTATGGATTTTACGTTTTCAAGGGAGTAGGAGGGAAGGGAATTATCTTCAACTATTTTTCTTTCGGTCGTGTGGAATTTTTTGGCAACCTCCCAAAGAATATCACAGTCCTTCGGAAAGAAAACACGCACACAGGATGCGTCCTTTTTAAATTCAGCGTCTCTTTTTATTAGAGCCGAGTCAAGGATTGAAACAGGTGATTTTGCAAAAACGGATATGGACGGATACATTTCTGCGGATATGCAGAATTTATCGTTTTCATATGAAGCGTTTGTTAGGGACATTGCGTAATTTACTCTTGATGTGATATCGTCGCCCTCACAGCCCATATCATATCTGAAGGGTATTTCGTATAGCTCCGATACGTATTCCCGACAGGAATCGTTGTCTTCCTTTGATTTTCCTATAATGCTTGCATTTATCTTGCCAAGTAAGGAGAGCTTTCCGTTCTTATATTCGGTTTTTTCGTTTGAAATATCGCATATAACGTAGACAATACTTTCAATGGAAGAATCCTTTCTCTTGAACTTGTCGTTTACGGAAAAGGATGTATTTTTTGCTAAAACTACGGAGTGGGTGTCGATAGTTTTATAAGACGTCTGAGTTTCGTATTTTGTGGAATAGCAGTCGCCTGTTACAAAATTTTCTTCATTTCTGTAAAATTCACCCTCTATTTCACAGGTAACGTCAAAAAAGAGGCTGGATGTATCGTTATTTTGCTCGTTTGATATAGAAAGGCTTACGCATCTTCCGAGGCAACGTACAAGGTCCGTAGGCACAGCGCCCTCAGCCTCTAATTCCTCGTATACGGGCAGTGACTTTGATACCGTTATTTCCTTGTCCCCGTTACTGCAAATGCATTGTACGTTAACGTGGCCCCGAACCGCCACGGATCCCGTATGGGCCTTGCACTCTGTAATTATCATTTGAGCATCGCACATAATGGGGGCGAGGTCGTTGTTTCCGGACAGATCAAATTTTTCAGACATTCTTATGTTTTGCATAAAAATGCTTTTTAGCGACACGGTGTTCAGCTTTTTCATTTTTCTTTCTATGTACATTTCGTCAGCTAAGGATCTCGGATTGATATTTTCTTCAATAACGCTGTCAACAAAGGAGAGTATTCTGCTTTTTAATCTCGTCTTTATGACTAACCGTCTTTTTGCCGTCACTCTGCAAACCACACTTTCAACAGACGTGTCAATAAACACAGTGTCGGGATGCCCCGTCAAAACCGTATGACCGTCATAGTTACTTGACAACGGAGTGGAGCATAGCTTTCCCTCGTCGTCAGTATATACCACGCTGTATGTAACCGTTCCGTCGAATTCAAGGCTTGTGTTTGAACCTGTGTCGGAAATGAATTTTCCTTCGGGAAGCGCTGTTGCTCTTGTGTGAAGCACACGTCTTACCTCGGGAACGTAATCCGGAAGGGAAAACTCCTCGCTTACCTCATGGGTAAGGACCGTATCGGAATTTATTGATGTTAAGGTGGCTTTTTTCGGCATCTGCGAATTTAAGCTTGTTTCATTCATTCTTTTATCTCCTTTAAAGCTTTTTCAATAATACTTTATGCCGAGAAAAGTTTGATTATTACTTGACAAGCCATATATTTTAGGTTATAATTACAATAGAAAAGCTATGAAGGAAAAATAACCGTTTTCAGATATGTACAGAGAGTGATGCTTTTGCTGAGAGGTGTCATACTTATTTTACGGTGTTCCGTTCCCGAGCTGCCCGCGAAAGCTGCGGCCGTTTGACCACGTTATAGGTCGTGAGATAAACTTAAGGTGGTACCGTGTAAATTTTTACACCCTTTTTCATAAGGGGTGTTTTTTATTTTTTTGGAGGAAAATATGATTGATTTAAAGTTTTTAAGAGACAATCCTGAAATCGTAAAGCAGAATATCAGAAACAAGTTTCAGGATGCTAAGCTTCCTTTGGTAGATGAGGTTATCGAGCTTGATGAAACCTACCGCAGATCAAAGCAGGAGGCTGATAATTTAAGAGCGGGCAGAAATAAGCTTTCAAAGCAGATCGGCGCTCTTATGGCTCAGGGCAAGCGTGAAGAGGCGGAAGCTGTTAAGAAGCAGGTATCCGACAATGCAAAGCGTCTTGCAGAGCTTGAAAAGCTTGAGGAAGAGTACCTTGAAAAGATAAAGCTTATTATGATGAAGATCCCCAACATTATCGACCCCTCCGTTCCGATTGGAAAGGATGACAGTGAGAACGTTGAGGTTCAGCGCTACGGAGAGCCCGTTGTTCCCGAATTTGAAATTCCTTACCATACTGAAATTATGGAAAGATTTGAGGGCATAGATCTAGACAGCGCAAGAAAGGTAGCGGGTAATGGCTTCTATTACCTTATGGGAGATATAGCAAGACTTCATTCGGCTATTATTTCCTATGCCCGTGACTTTATGATAGGAAGAGGCTTTACCTACTGCATTCCTCCGTTCATGATAAGAAGCGAGGTCGTAACAGGTGTTATGAGCTTTGCTGAAATGGAGGCTATGATGTATAAGATAGAGGGAGAGGATCTTTTCCTTATCGGTACAAGCGAGCATTCTATGATTGGTAAGTTTATTGATACTATCATTCCCGAGGATAAGCTTCCTCAAACCCTTACATCCTATTCTCCCTGCTTCCGTAAGGAAAAGGGCGCACACGGTATTGAGGAGCGCGGAGTATACAGAATCCACCAGTTTGAAAAGCAGGAAATGATCGTTGTTTGTAAGCCCGAGGACAGCCCGATGTGGTTTGATAAGCTCTGGCAGAATACAGTTGATCTCTTCCGCACTCTCGATATTCCCGTAAGAACACTGGAGTGCTGCTCCGGCGACCTTGCAGACCTTAAGGTTAAGAGCGTTGACGTCGAGGCATGGTCACCCAGACAGAAGAAATATTTTGAGGTTGGCTCATGCTCAAATCTCGGAGATGCGCAGGCTCGCAGACTTAAGATAAGAGTAAACGCAAAGGACGGTAAGTATTTCGCTCATACCCTTAACAATACTGTTGTAGCTCCCCCGAGAATGCTTATCGCATTCCTTGAAAACAATCTTAATGAGGACGGCAGCGTTAACATTCCCGTTGTGCTTCAGCCTTATATGGGCGGTATGACAAAAATCCTCGTAAAATAATCAAGGAGGACAAATATGAAATATTATAATATGAAAATTGCAGGCCTTGACAGAGCGCTCCCGCTCTGCAAGGTTAACGATGATCTTTACATAGGCGCATTCGTAATTTTCGGTGACCCCGAGCTTACGACAGCTTGCGCAAAGGAGCTCCTTGCCAAAGCACCGGAGTTTGATTATATGATCACAGCTGAAGCAAAGGGAATTCCCCTTATTCACGAAATGGCTCGTCTTAACGGAAATCAGAGATATATCCTTGCAAGAAAGGGTCCGAAGCTCTATATGAGCAACATCGTATCCGTAACAGTTCATTCCATAACCACCGCAAAGGAGCAGAAGCTCTATCTTGACGGAGAAGATGCGAAGAGAATGAAGGGTAAGCGTATTCTTATTGTCGACGATGTTATCTCCACAGGAGAATCACTTCGTGCAATTGAAGAGCTTATTCACTCCGCAGGCGGAAATATAGTAGGAAGAATGACCATTCTTGCAGAGGGAGACGCTACCGAAAGAGACGATATAATCTATCTTGAGAAATTACCTTTGTTTAATCCTGACGGTTCAGTAAAATAAGGCGTGTATGAACGTACGCCCCGCCTAAAAGGAGGAGCATATGCTACTAAATAAAGTAAATTACGACAAAAGCGTAAAATACCGCAATATGCAAAAGGAGCCCAAAAAGCAGCTGCTTGTTTTCAAATGGCTCACCAAGATAGTAAGCGATATTACTCTTCGTAAAAGACTCAAAATAGAAAAAATAAATATGGACGGAGTAAAGGCACCGTATTTCCTTGTTTCAAATCATATGGGATTTGTGGATCTGGAGATAAACGCTCTTTGCGCCTATCCGGCAAGGGTAAGCCATATTGCAACCCTTGAGGGACATTACAGGCGTTCTCTTCTTATGGAGCTTGACGGTTGCATCGGCAAACGCAAGTTTACGACCGACCCACATCTTATTCCCGCCTGTGAAAAGGTGCTTAATAAATTCGGAGCTGTGCTTACAATGTATCCCGAGGCGAGATATTCACCGATAGGTACTACCGCAATATTACCTGAATCTCTCGGTCAGCTTATAAAAAGGCTGAAGCACGACGTAGTGGTTTTGGTCCATCACGGTAATTATTTATATACTCCCTTTTGGGATTGGAGAAGAAAGAGGGACGTTCCTCTTTATTCCACAATGACAAGAGTATTGACAAAGCGTGACGTAGAGGAAAAGACGCCTGAGGAAATACAGAAAATAATTACGGATGCTCTTTGGTACGATGAATATAAGTATCAGGAGGAGCATGGTATTATTATAAAAGAGCCATACAGAGCAGAGGGACTTCATAAGGTTCTTTATCAATGTCCAATATGCAAGACCGAGTTTAAAATGTACACAGAGGGCGCAATTCTCGGCTGCTCGGAATGCGGTCATAAATGGGAGCTTACCGAGAACGGAAAATTACAGGCGCTTGACGGAGAAACCGTGTTCTCCCATCCGCCAACATGGTATGAGTGGCAGAGAGAAAATGTACGTGATGAAATAAAAAGAGGAAAATATTTCTTCGCTGATGAGGTAGACGTATACTCCTTACCAAATACCAATAAATTTATAGATATCGGCAAAGCCAAGCTGACTCACTCTATGGAAACCGGATTTTTGATTGAGGGTCATTATAACGGAGAGGATTATAAAATCTCCCGCCCTGTGGCTGGAATGTACGGTGTTCATATAGAATATGATTATTGCTACATCCGTCCGGAGGAATGTGTGCAGATTTCCACTATGGATGATACCTTCATATGCTATCCATCGAAAAAGAATCAGGTTACAAAGCTGTCGCTTGCCACCGAGGAGCTTTATAAAATCAAGCAGGAAACGAAGCGTATTAGACGTCAGGCAAGGCTTGAAAAAAGAGAAGAAAACGAATAAAAATAAAACGGATGTCACAAAAAATGACATCCGTTTGTTTTATTTTATTACTTTTTTACTTATCTTTCTTCAATATGCTTCATGGTCTTTTCAACGTATTCATCAAGGCTTACTCTCGGATAGCTGCAAAGAGACGTTGCAAGAGTACCGTTAAAGTCCTCATACCATTCCTTGCCGATTCCGTCAATACCGTTCATAATACCGCAAATAGAACCTACGGTTGCACCGTTACAGTCTGTATCGAAGCCGTTTTGTACAGCTATGCATATACTCTTTGCAAAGTCACCCTTACCGTAGAGAATCGAAGCCGCACAGATTTCAGCGTTTGAAATAGTATGGCACCAATGGTGACTGTTTCTGTCATCCCATCTGGAGTGGAAATCATTGAACCATTCTTCCTCGGTCATTCCGTTATCATAGTTTTCAACTGCCTTTGCAAGAGCCTTGTAAAGTCTGGACGTTGCGGGGATCTCCTCCATACCGTAGAGAATAGCAAGACGGGGATCGTTGCATACAGCTGCCGCAGCAATTGTTGCGGACGCCCACATTTCTCCGTAAATACCGTTCTTTACGTGGGAGATACAAGCATCGTTAAATGCCATTTTTGCTGCCGTTTCCGTATCACCGGGGTTGCAGTAGCCGAAATAGTCGCCTCTTATCTGCGCTCCTATCCATTCTCTGTAGGGATTCTTGTAAACTGCGGAGTAGGGAGGATTATAGCCTCTTATAAAGTTTGCAAATGCAACTCTTTCCGCCGTGCAATATGCTTCCTTGGGCTGAAGCTTAAGCCAGGTATCAGCCATTTGCATGGGTGTGAAATCTCTGCCGAACCAGTCAGCAACAAGACAGTTCATAACAACGTAGTTTGTATCATCGTCAACAGGGGCGAACTCAAGATTGTCAATGTACCAATTCTTCTTGCCATTGTGAAGAAGCTCATAGCCTGCAATCTTGCAAAGCTCGGGGGTGAGCTCCTTGTATTTTATGTATCTTGACATGGGATAGTTGTTTGTAGCCTTGAGAAAAGCTGTCAATCCGTCATAACGGATACCCTCGATAGGCTTACCGAGAAGGCAGCCCGCAATGCGTCCGTACCATGCGCCTTCAATCTTCTTTTTGTCGATTTTTGTGAAATTAAGCGGGGGGAGTGTCTTTTTTCTTAAGGATTTTATCGTTTCAAGGTCGGAGGGCTCATTATGTTCATAGCCATCAACCATATCCGCATTGTATATAAGATGGAAGAGTCCGTCTGCAAGCTTTGCCTTAGCCTCTGTTGAAGGAAGCTTGGAAACCTCTTTAAAAAGATTTTCGTAGGATGCAATATCAAGTCCCTCCTCGCAAGACTGCTGATATTCTGTCATAAGCTCTCCGGCATAATCGCCCCACCAGCCTACAAGACTGTTTTTAAAATCTACGGGAATGTTCTTCATTTTTTATCTCCTTATTTAAGTAACTTATCTGTAAGACGCTTTGTTCTGCCTTGCATAAGCTTTAGCAGTTCTTTTGCATCTCTATCGCCTCTTATATATTCCTTCATAAGTCTGCCCTCCTCAAAGCACATTTCATCGTGCATGGGGAAGTAGTTCTTAAGCAGGAATCTTGCATATTTTACAAGACGGAAAGGACCGTACACTCTTGGCTCTTCGTTAGGTCTTGTTTCCACCGCTACGGTGTAAAGGTCCTTGATGGCGGAGCAGACAGAGTCGTATTCAAGATCTTTAGCAAATACAATGGATTTGGAATTATTGAAGAAGCAAGCGGGATCCGTACCGTGACAGTCGCTTGAACCGACAATAGCTATTTTTCTTCCTTTGGCTCTTTGCTCATTGTAAAAGGCGGTCTGTAAATTGGTTTCATGTGGGGAAACGCCGCTTACTATCTCCATAGCGTCGTAATGTCCCTTTTCAAGCAGGTAATCAACCATTTTTGGGCGCATATGAAATTCATCCTTCCATATCCAGAAGGGATGAGCGATTATTGCAAAGCCGTCCCGCTTGTGGATCTCGTCCGCTATCCATTTCCTGTATGCGTATTCGAGCTTGTTTATACCGTTGGGTACGTCAAGCTCCTCGGAAAGCTTTTTTATTTCCTCGTGACGGGCATCGGGATCAGCGTTATAGTACTCGTTTACGCTGGACTTGCCACCAAAGTTTACGGTATGGATATAATATCCTTTTAAGTGTATTTCCTCACCTGGAAAAATTTTAAAATCTATTGGCAGATCCTTAAAAAATTCAATAGTATCAACGGATGGCTGATATTTATGATGGTCGGTAAGGGCGAAAAAGTCAAAGCCGTTTTTACGGTAATTCGCAGCTACGATAGTACCCTCCTCATTACCGTCCGACGCATTTGAATGTGCGTGAAGATCACCCTTGTACGGAGTCCTTTCATAAAGATCGTCAAGTACGGAGTAGAGGGAATATTTTCTTATGGACGTAGGATAAATTTCCGGAGCTAAAAGAATAGCCCATTCTTGCTCCTCTTCGAATGTGTAGGTAAAGGTAATAATACCGTTTTCGGGCTTTACCTTAATAGTTTCTGTAACCCTTTCGTGTTCAATATATGTTTGCTCGGAGCATTCTGTGGGAACTAAATCCACATTATACACCCATTCATCGTTGAATTTAGCTATATTGCCAACGGGAACAATGCTTACAGTCTGGGGAACACCGCATCTTACGACCCTTGGATATACCTCGTGATTTGATAAACCGATAGCCATAATATACCTCCTTACGCGTATATTACCATTTTAACATCTTTTTTTATGTTAGTCAATAATTTTTAATACAAAAAGACACAGGGTCACCCCTGTGTCAAGCTTTATTCGTTATCGCTGTCGGATTTGTCGTAAATTGTAGGCTTATAGAAAAGCTGAGGATTCTTTTCAAAGCGGATTCGGGTAATAACCTTTTTTGTTGTGGAAACAATTGAGATAATAGCGACAATAACAAGTATTACAAGAAGAGCAATATCACCTACAGGCAT
>JAFVYY010000027.1 GCA_017508405.1 Clostridia bacterium | reverse complement strand
TATGCAAGAAGCAAGGAAGACAAGGCGTACCGCAAATGACGGCTGATGGCTATCTTCGCGATAGTCGAAGTCGGCATTGAGGAACAACGCAGTATTCCGCAGCTTATTGCTTATTTCTCTAAGTAGTCGGATACCTTATAAAAGTGCGTATGCGCATTGTTGCCGTATTTATCACGTACCGTTATACGGAACATTACGTCGCTTTCCCACAAGGGAAATTCTGCGTGGGTAAACTCCTCGTTTTCATGATCGACAAAACGGAAGGATCTGCAATAGCCTGTTAAGAAAACCTTAACTGCGGGAGTAAAATCGATTTTCACCATATTATCTTCAACATAGAGAGCCTTGATCATAGGAGGATTTTCACGTCCGCTTGTACAGTAAAATTCTCCATTCTTAAGAGCACTAAATATCTGATCGTATTTAAGCTCCTTAGCGCCGATTATTGTTGAGCCGCCAAAGGAATGACCGAGAGATCTGCCTCTGTTATGATTATCGTCACCCATGGAGCAGAAAAGGTCGTGCATACCGCTTCTTACCATTTCATCATATATATAGGGACAGTATTCAGCGCCCGAAATACACTCAGTTGCATAATTAAGAATTTCAAGAGACCAAAGTCCCTCGATTCCCGTATAATCCTCTTTTTCATTAAGGGACCAATTGGGATGGTTGAGCTGAACGAGGAAGCCTGCCTCATTACATCTTCTTATAACCTCGTTAATGCTTTCTTTGCTATACTGTCTTACGTATCCGTCGCACTTTCCCGTTCCCACATATTTTCCGTTCTCCGCCCATTTGATGGAGTCCTCATGAGCGGCAGGCTGGAATACATTGTGCGGATCAGATGAAAAGATGTTCATATGATACACCTTTTTTCTCTGCCAGTCATACATCCCCTCACTGAGCTTCGGGAAGGAGGGAACCGCCTCGTTCATAGAATATTCAGAGCTTGTAATGGCAAGAAAATCCTCGTCATTCAAGTCGGAGTGATCAAGAAGAATTTCATGGTCTGTGTAAGCAACTATCGAGTAGCCCATATTCTTATACGCTTCCTTAACCTCCTCGGGAGTAAGCGTTCCGTCAGAGCATGTTGTATGGCAATGCATATTAGCTCTGTACCAGTTTACATTTTCCGGTAAAAGATATTTTTTCATTTTTCCAAAAGCAGCGATTCTTCCTCATCTGTAAGATGTCGCCATTCTCCTCTCTTCAAATTTTCATCTAATTTTATATTTCCGAAGGTAAGTCTTTCAAGATAGGTTATCTTGTTATTTACCGCCTCAAGCATGAGCTTGATCTGATGGTATTTACCCTCGGTAATGGTTATTTTTCCGCCTGTTCCGTTAGCGTCAAGGCTTACGGTACAGGGCTTTGTCACGTATCCGCCGATATCAACACCCTCCTCAAGGCTTTTTACATCATCGCTTGAAAGAGGATATTTTGACTTGAAGCCGTAGGTTTTCGGTACATGATGCTTGGGAGAAAGCAGTCTGTGGGCGCTATCTCCGTCATTTGTAAGGATTATCAGTCCAACGGTATTTTTGTCAAGACGACCGCAGGGAAAAAGATTCTTACGCCTTTCCTCGTCGTTAAGTAAGTCAAGAACGGTTTTATCCCTTCCGTCCTCGGTAGCGCTGACATAGCCCTCAGGCTTGTTAAGCATAATATACGTAAATTTTTTATAGGATACGGTAACGCCAAACAGCTTGATTTCATCCATATCGGGGTCTATATGTACGTCCGGCTTTTTAATAACCGCACCGTTCACGGTGATTTTCCCCGCCTTCGCAAGCTTAGCGCTCTCAGTACGGGTCGCCTTACCCATCTCAGATAAAAACTTGTCGACTCGCATAAGATGCCTCCCAAAAAATTCATTACCTATTAAGTATAACATATTTTCCATAAAAAGTAAACATAATTTACAAATAAAAATTCTCATAGTTGTACAAAGAGACAGTATTGAACAATTTTCGAAAAAGATATTGATTTTAAGTTAAAAATAGTTTATAATATTATCGAAAAAATTTTATTTCAAGGAGATACTCATATGATTTATTCACACGAAGTAGAACAGATGTGCTCCGTTGCTAAGGGTCCTCACCATGGTCCCGCTCCCATTCCCGAAGAAGGCAAATGGGTAATGGCAAAGCAGATCACAGACATTTCCGGCTACACACACGGTATTGGCTGGTGCGCACCTCAGCAGGGCGCTTGCAAGCTCTCACTTAACGTTAAGGACGGCGTTATCGAGGAAGCTCTCGTTGAGACTATCGGCTGCTCCGGTATGACTCACTCCGCGGCTATGGCTGCTGAAATTCTTCCCGGTAAGACTCTTCTTGAGGCTCTTAACACTGACCTTGTTTGCGACGCTATCAACACAGCTATGCGTGAGCTCT
>JAFVYY010000026.1 GCA_017508405.1 Clostridia bacterium | reverse complement strand
GCGTGCTTCATATCTACGTTATTGAAGCCTGCGCAACGTAGAGCAACCACCTTTACCCCAAGCTCACAAAGTCTGTCAATTACTTTATCGTTTACCGTATCGTTTACAAATACGCAAACTCCGTCAAAGCCCGTGGCAAGCTCTACCGTGTCCTCGTTAAGCTTGGTTTCATAATATTTAAATTCCATACCATTTTCCTTACCGTAAAGGTCAAAGGATGCTTTATCATAGGATTTAGTATCAAAAAATGCAATTTTCATTTTAATTCCTCCTTGCTTTTCTGAAAATATTATAGTATAATTTAAATGATAATTCTGTTGAATTTTCAACAAAAGGAGATAAAATGATAAAATTTTTTGAAGTTTTGCGAAAATGCTCTTTATTTAATGATATAAATGACGAGGATCTTAACGCCTTGCTTACTTGCTTAAGACCGAGAATTACTTTCTTTGATAAAAAATACACAGTGTTTTCCGAGGGAAGCAGTGCGAAATACGTTGGAATCGTGCTTTCCGGCTCGGTACAGATGGTCAACCACGATTATTACGGCAACAGAAGCATCGTTGCAAATTTTGAGCCGTCGGAGCTTATAGGAGAGGCTTTTGCCTGCGCAGGGGTAAAGGCTCTTCCCGTATCCGTTATTGCCGACGAGCCTTGTGAAATCATGCTTATTGAATGTGAAAGGATATTGCATCCCTGCTCCAGATCCTGCTCCTTTCATCAACAGATGATATATAATTTAATGAAAAATCTCGCCATTAAAAACATATCCTTTCACCAAAAAATAGATATTATGTCAAAGCGCTCCACAAGGGAAAAGCTTATGGCCTATCTTTTGATACAGGCGGAAAAGAACGGAAGCACAAAATTTCACATTTCCTTTGACAGACAGGAACTGGCAGATTATTTAGAGGTGGATAGAAGCGGTCTCTCATCAGAAATCGGCAAGCTCCGTTCCGAGGGCGTCTTAAAAAGTAAAAAGAATTATTTTGAATTACTGTAAAAAAACAGACATACAGGACGTAAATCCGTATGTCTGTTTTTTTATTTTTATTCAGGGGCGGAGACCCATGCCGCCCTCGAGGGTGAGGGTTTCGCCGTTCATATATTTGAAGTCGGGGGAGGCGAGGCCTACGCAGGCTCTGCCGATCTCGGTTTCGGGATCGCCGAAGTGTCCGGCGGGGGGCATTTTCACGTTAGCCTTGAAGGCTTCGGGATATGCCTTTTCAAAGCCCTCAAGCTGGGCTGTCCATGCAAGAGGACAAATTACGTTCGTATTAATTCCGTCCTTTGCCCATTCCGTTGCCGCAACCCTTGAAAGTCCTCGGATTCCCTCCTTTGCAGCCGCATAAGAGCATTGACCGTAATTGCCGAAGAGTCCTGCGCCGGATGCGAAATTTATTATAGTTCCCTTGGTTTCCTTAAGGTAGGGATAGCACGCCTTCATATAGTAGAATGTAGCGTAAAGCCCGGAATAAATAGCGAGGTCGAACTGCTCCGTTGTGTGATCCTGTATGGTAACGCCGGATGCGGATGCCTGAGCGTTATTTATAAGCACGTCAATTCTTCCGAATTCCTTATACGTCGCCTCCGCAACGCTCTTGGCGATAGCCTCGTTATCCTGTCCTGCGGAAATATCTGCGGCAAGAGCAAGAACCTTTATTCCGTAAAGACGCTCAAGCTCCTCCTTTGCCTTTTCAAGCTTTGATACGTTTCTACCCGTAATAACGAGATTAGCGCCCTCTTTAGCATATGCGGTAGCGATACCGTAGCCAATGGAGCCGCATCTGCCGTCAGAGAGCTTTGCATATCCTCCGCCTGTAATAATTGCTGTTTTTCCTTTTAAATAGCTCATAATATTCTCCTTTATATAATTTCCAATTCATCCGCAGAGGGGAACGTAGGATATTCATCATCCAAATTGTCGGAATACCAATACGCTACCGATGAAATATCCTCCTGAAGTGGTAAATATCTGTTACCGCTGCGCCATCCAAGGGCCTGAATTGTTACTTTCAAATCATTTTTAAAATACACAGGGTCGGTGATATGGAATCTGTACATATTAAAATATCTCTGTGATCTATAGGTTTCATCCGTTCTGTCAACGGAAAAGCCCGTATAAGGAGTTGAGAAATCTACGTACTTACCATTCACCTCAAAATCGTAGGAGCCGCAGAAGTAATCCTCTGTTCCCGTTCCGCAAATGCTTGGATATTCCGTATCTCCGTCTATATAAAATTTGATCTCGCCTTCACCCCACCAGCCGTTAGAGTGGGTGCCCCAATAAAGGTAGGTTCCTACGTAATGGCCGTTGCCCTTTACGTTATCAAGAATCGTATACACTTCCTTGTACGGCAAGGGATTTACTCTGCGGAACTGAGCGTGAAAGTAAAGACTGTCCTCGGGTATTGTCTTTTCCTCACAGTCTATCTGATAGTAAACGTTAAAGTCAAAGGGACCTACGTTTTCAAGCTCCATACGGAAGGATTTAAAATAAGGCATTTCGAAATAGCAGTTAAGACCCTTACGTGGATTGAAGCATATGGGAAGCGAGCTTACCTGATGGTATTCCTTATCGTTTGCTCCGCAGAAAAAATCGGAAATCGGGACACATACCGAGGGATTTTTCTGCCCATCGAAATAAATCTTCAATACAAGATATCTGCCTGTGCCCTCGGAGGCATCCGTTATCCAGAAATGCTTTATAGCCCCCTGTCCGCAAACGTCAGCGAGGACAGCGGTTGTTTTCCCCTTCAAAACTATGTACGGGTTTATCTTCCAGCCCTTGCCAAGCTCTCTTGCATTATAGGAGGCACTGCCTTCCTCAGCCATTGCTCCCATACCTTTTTTGCCCGTCGGATTTTCAGGTGAAATCGAAAACGCTCTTATATTTTTTTTGGTTGTCAAATCTTTTAACATGCTGTTTCTCCCTTTGCGAATTTTACTTAATTAAGTATTTACAAGTTAAAATGTCATAAAAAAGCTGTAACGTAGGCAGTTTTTTAATCAAAGCTTTATTTTTACGGTATAAATTGCCACTATACACAAGGCTAACGATCCTGCCGTAAAATCCACCCATTGACTTGCCCTTAAAAGCGCCATAGCTGCTGAAAATACTATTTGACAGATAAATAAGATTCCAAATAATTTAAGGTGGGCAAATGCGTACGCTTTGCGTCTTTTCTCCCCTGCTTTTTCCGCCTCCTCATAGCTGATACCGTTAAACCAGTATATGTATTGCGTTTTATAAATTATATAGGTTAATACTGCCATAGACGCTGAAATACAGCATACGGTAAATCTACTCATATGCATAGGTAAATAAATACCGAACAGTACCGCTCCTCCTATTAAAATCAGACACAGGGTCGCAAAAAATAAGATAAGCCCCTTGTACGTCTTTTTATACTCCATAGCTTATACCTCTTCAAGAAGAGCCTTTACCACCCTTGGAAAATCTCTGTAATCGTCTATTGTAAGATAGTTGAAATCGGATTTATATACGCATTCGTCATTTCCGCCGATACCGTAATCATCTCCTATATAAACTACCTCGCTGTGTGAAATTCCCTTTTCCTTACAGTATAAATCAAGTGCGTAATATTTATTATAGGGCTTCGGCGCCATATCAAAGGAGGATGAGCCGCCGACAAATACATTATAGTCCGTAAACGCATCACAAACCTCATTATAGATTGCACGACGCTTTTTTCTGTCCGGATCAAAGGATAATTTATCCTCTTGAACAGCCTTAGTACCAAGTATTGGGAACGTTATGCAGCCGGATACGTGATATTCAACGTTATCGCCGCGATACTCCGTATAACCGTATTTTTCACGGAAGCTCGTTACCTTGTTTTCCGTATATTCTTTGTCCGTTTCAAAGGTCAAATCACGGATAATACGCATGCTACCCCCATCGTAAACGGCATACTGCAATCCGTAATTGCCTATTATATCTATGGGATACTGATTCATTTGATTAAAAATTCTGTTGACCTGTCCTGCTCCTACCATAATAAGCTTATACTTTTTTGAGAGCTTATCAAGTATTTCCTTATGCTCAGAACTTAGTTTTTCCTTATGCTGAGTAAGAGTGCCGTCAAGGTCCATTGCAATCATTTTTATGTTTTTAATATCCATATCCGCCTCAAAATACTTTTTTTATTTTATTTTAACATAAATTTCGTTGTCTTTCAATAGAAAGTGCTCACGCTTGAAATATTTTATGATTTATACCGATTTGTTGTTTTCATGCGTACTGCAAGATGTTGTTTGTTATAATGTATCTATAAGTACATTTTCAGAGGAGGACCTATGGTATACAGAAGGATAAGAGATTTAAGAGAGGATAAGGATCTTCCCCAAAGAGTGGTTGCAAGTGCTCTTGGATGCTCCCAACAGGTTTACAGCAATTATGAGCTCGGACAGCGTGACATCCCCACGCAAATGCTAATTAAGATCGCTCAGTATTATAAGGTGTCTGTTGATTATATTCTCGGCATAAGTGATAATCCGAAAAGGCTGAAATAAATAAAAAGCACCCGATTGGCGCACCTGCGATAAAGCAGGTTGTAAAGCCAACAATAATACCGCCGAGAGCAATAAAACTCTCGGCGGTACTCATTTTACTTTTCAACACTCATCCAACAACCTTCTGCACCAATACCATCTTCGGGAGGTGTTAATACGCCTTTTTCAATGAGACATTCAACAACTGCGTCAAGAATCGGCATACTCGCAAGGTTATTTGCCAATCTCCATTCTCCGAGAAGATAATCGGGAACAGATTTTTTGATAAGTTCTGCAACCTTCTCTGCAACAATTTCAGCATCGGCATCGAAATATCCATTCTGCAAAGCATTGCTGATATCAAATAGTCTATCTCTATCTGAAAGCGCATTTACAAGAATCTTGGTGTAAAGCATGTCTCCGTCACGGTACAAATAGCCACACTCAATGGCTTTTGCTGCGTGCTCTTTTTCCGTTTCTGACAACGAGGTAATATCAAGGCCTTCAATCGCACGAAGTGCAAGTTGAATCTTAGGCTCTTTAGAAACGTTTAGACCGCAACTAAAGTGTTTCTTAATACGTGTGATATAGATATTATCAAGATGAACGTTAGAGAAGCCACACACATTTTGGGCATCAACACCATCCCATCCGCCACCGTAATACTTACCGTTGTCCACATATCCAAACACACTAAAAGGACGATCCGTTTTTTCAACATCAGCAAAATGATTTTTCTCTAATGCACATTGAACGCAGTACGAAAAGGCATCTGCAATATTGAATACCTGCTGCCAAAGAATAAGATTCATATC
>JAFVYY010000025.1 GCA_017508405.1 Clostridia bacterium | reverse complement strand
TCTATCTCGGCATAAAAAAGACTCAAAACAACTCCGCCCAAGGTGGCTGTTACAATGGCTATTTTAATAATAAAAGAAGATTTTTTCAACACATCATTTTTTAACATCTTATCACATCCTTCTTCCCTATTATTTTACCACGAATATTACTTTTAATCAATGAAATAAAGTAAATAAAAGACTTGTTTTTTATCATATATAAAATAAAAAAAGTTTTTTTAAAATTTTAGCAAAAGGTATTGACAAAGGCGAAAACATTTGTTATAATAACTGAGCAAGTTCACAAGAACTTATATATGCGAGAGTGGCGGAATCGGCAGACGCGCACGTTTGAGGGGCGTGTGGGCAACCGTACGGGTTCAAGTCCCGTTTCTCGCACCAAAACAAAAACCATCCAAACGGATGGTTTTTTTGTTTGTAAAATAGTTTAAATCCCTATTTTAGTTTGAGTTCAAGCCAAATTGTCTTGAGAGTAGAACTTCTTTCCAATGACTCTCACGGCTTAATATGTAGTCATTACCAAGGTTCATATTGCAAACCTCTAATATTGAATACTTGAAATTATACCTATAATCCGCCCCGTTAATTTTCAAAAGCTCCTTTAATTCCACGTTTCCACCGTGACCGTCTTTAGCATAATTCGACCATCGCTGCCATATACACTCATCTCCATAAGCACTTCCAACGTACTGTTTTCCTGTATATGTATCAATAATCAAATAAATCCCTTTTACATTTGAGAGGGCAGATTTCCAAGATAGAATATTATCTGAAACAATATATTTAAGTGTTTTGTAGTCTATATTAACCGAGTCGAACCCTAAAAAATCCGTCAATGCCACGCGTTTATCAAGAATGTGAGATAATGGCATTTCTGCGATGGGGTCTCCATTTTTAGGGTCTAATTCCAATGTCGGATAAGAAGCGCGGAATTCTTTTTTAAATCTAAAAAATGCTCTTCCAATATATTCAATAGCTTTGTCTGTAAGTTCGGTTTTATATCGCCATCCTTTCCACCCGTTAGCATTTTCTACCGGGACGGGTGCAACAGGCAAAACCTTATAAACTCCACCGAACATCCAAATATCTTTATCGTAGTAAATAAGCGATAAAATAAGAGGGCGACCGAAGTTTTTTCCTGTTTGATGCTCTTGCCAATCCTTGAAGCCATCTATCAAGAAAGCATTATACGGTTCTTTTTTACTAAAGCCTCCCGTTGCAAAATGAACCTTATAATTTGGAAAATCTTCTTTTTTAATTTGAAGCAATTCGCATAAATTAATCATATTTGCGACTCCTGTTTAACGTTCCTGTAATTTTTAATTAAATCTGCTATCTGTAATTATTCCAAATATGTAAGAGGGACCTCTTACCTCTCTTATTTGACACAATTTAGTTGGATTTATTTCTATAGCCTTTTCAAAATTTTTTAAATGAATGCTATAATTTGTTCTGCTGGGCTTTATTACATTTTCACCTACGAATTCATACGTATAGGGTTTGCCTGTAACGGTATAGAAGGTTTCACCTTCAAGCTGTTTTAATTTACTTTTAATATCAATGCTCATTTTTGGTATCTCCTTTTCTTCATTTATTTGATAATTAACACCCGTTTTTACATGTGCGCCGTCTGTTGTAAAGCCATATCTTTTTAGTCTTCTTGCAAAATGGATGTCGTCTTCTCCATTCCTTTTATCCTTTATTACGTTCCAAAGCCTTTGTCTTGCTTGATATAGCTTTTCAAGATTTTCTTCTTGCTTTTCCTTTAACCTTTCGATAAGGGGCTTGTTAGTTGAATATTTCATTTTCCTCCTTATCTTGCGCACTAACAAAAAGGGAGAGGCAACTAAAGCGAAAAGCAATATAAGACCTAATACGGTATTATCGGTTGTATCATACCTATAGCGCCTTATCAATTCTTGTCCTCCGTTACCGTTGCTTACCCATTTTTCTTTTTTAGAAATATATTTATACTCCATAACAGCCACTTAAAATGAATTAAATCTGTAAATTCTTCTCAAAATGTACTATCTTATTATCTGTATCCACTCTTGTTCTATATCCTATTGCAAGCCAGCTTTTTGCATATGAATGAGTTTCCGTATTCGACCAATAGGCTCTCATATGAGAATAGGCAGAGTCGGGCAATTTAAACCCAATAATTTCTTCAATCTCTGGATAAGTAAGTGATACCTTGCTTTTATCGGAATTTAAAAGATGTTCCGTTAAGCCTCTGTATTTGGAAACTATGTTTACGTTAGCTTCTGCCTTGAATTTTTCGTTTGCCGCCTTATCTCCTTCAAGCCTGCTAACCTTTGATTCCAAAATTTGTATTCTATCCATTAGCTCAAGTATAATTCTATCGTAATTCATAACATCCCTCCTTTTTTATTATTTTATCATATTATTTAATTTTTGTCAATATTTTATTTAATTTTCTTTAATTTTCTTTAACTAGATTTAATTTAGACATGAAAAAAGCGTCATAATGACGCTTTTTTTATTTTATACACCGCTATATGCGGAGAAGCCGCCGTCAACTGGGATTATGGCGCCTGTTACGAAGCCGCTTGCGGAATCGTCGGCAAGCCACATAAGTGTGCCTATTAAGTCGCTTATCTCACCGAATTTTTTCATAGGAGTTGCAGCTAATATCTTACCTGTTCTCGCTGTGGGAGTGCCATCCTCATTAAAGAGCAAGGCTCTGTTCTGATTTGTTACAAAGAAGCCTGGGGCAATTGCATTGCAACGGATATTACAAGGAGCGAAGTGAACTGCGAGCCACTGTGTAAAATTGGAAATGCCCGCCTTTGCCGCAGAATATGCAGGAATCTTTGTAAGAGGTCTGTAGGCGTTCATTGATGAAATATTTATAATGTTTCCGCCTGTTTTAACCATATCGGGAGCAAAAACCTGTGTCACAAGAAAAGCGGACGTAATATTTAAATCAAACACAAATTTAAGACCGCTTTCCTCAAGGGCGAAGAAATCCTTGATTCCCTCTGTATCGGGAGTCATTGTTTCATTATCGCAGGATGCTCTGGGATTGTTACCGCCTGCACCGTTTATCAAGAAATTCACCTGTCCGAGCCTTGCATTTACCTGCTCCTTAGCCTTTTCTATATCTGCTTTATCAAGGCAATTACACTCTATGGGGAGCGCATTTTCACCAATTTCGGATGCTACTTTTTCAACTGCATCGCCGTTTATATCAAGAAGAGCTACCTTTGCTCCTTCGGATGCAAGCGCCTTTGCAAATTCGCTGCAAATTACACCGCCTGCGCCTGTTATAACCACTACCTTATCGCTAAGCTTCATTTTATTTTATTCCTTTCATTCTGTCAAGCATATCCCATACACCGAGCATATACATAATACCGAGCGCACGGTCGTAAAGTCCGTATCCGGGACGAACGTTACCCGGTCCCTCGTTCCAGAGGTGTCTGCCGTGGTCGGGACGGATATATCCCTCAAAGCCGCAATCATGGTATGCCTTAAGGATCTCAATGATTCCCGTATCTCCGTCGCAATCTCTATGGCTCGCCTCGGAGAAATCTCCGTTTTCAAAATGCTTTACGTTTCTTATGTGAGCAAATGCTATCCTGTCACAATGCTTACGAACTATGTCGGCTACATTGTTATTGGGGTCTGCATTAAGACTTCCCGAGCAAAGTGTAAGACAGTTATACTCATCATCCACCATCTTTAAGAAGCGGTCAATATTCTCCTCGTTGATAAGCAATCTGGGAAGACCGAAGATATCCCACGGCGGATCGTCCATATGGATAGCCATCTTGATATCACACTCACGGCAGGTGGGCATGATAGCCTCAAGAAAATACTTAAGATTAGCCCAAAGCTTCTCGTGGTCAACTCCCTCATAAGCCTTAAAGAGCTCATCAAGCTTTGCCATTCTTTCAGGCTCCCAGCCGGGGAAGGACATATTGTACTTCTCTGTAAAATCAAGGATATACTTCGCCATTGCGTTATAGTCATCCTGAATCATATTCTTCTCGTAGAAAAGAGCTGTTGAGCCATCGCCTACGGGATGGAAAAGATTGCTTCTTGTCCAGTCAAAGATAGGCATAAAGTTATAGCATATTACCTTTACACCGAACTTTGAAAGGTTTCTGATTGTTGTCTTGTAATTTTCAATATACTTATCTCTTGTTGGAAGACCGATCTTGATATCGTCGTGAACGTTTACGGATTCTACTACGTCCATATTAAAGCCATACTCATCAAGCTGACGCTTTACTTCGGCTATTTCCTCTGTTTCCCACACTTCACCAGGCATTTTATGATGTAATGCCCATACGATACCGTCAACACCGGGTATCTGCTTTATGTCGGAAAGGCTGATTTTGTCATTCCCCTCGCCGTACCAGCGAAAAGTCATTTGCATCGGCATATTAACTCTCCTTTACTTATGAAAGAAGAACAGAAACTATAGTAACTACCGCTCCACTGAGCATAAGTGCGGCAAGTATAATTGCAAGTATCTGTACTCCTCTTCTTGCTTGATTTTTCTTATTGTGCTTTGCCATTGTATTTCTCCGTTTTATTTGATTTTTATTTGTTTTGTGCTGATATCTTTTTCACTTAAAAGAATACCCGTTGCAGGAATTTTCGTCTTTCTGTATCGCTGATAAGCCTCGGGGAAGCGCTTCTCATAATTTTCCACTACCTCGGCAAGAACCTGATTTTTCTTAAGATTCATTGCAAATATCGTGGTTCCCATTGACGTTCTTGTGGTCTTAACGGGTATAAGCGTCGGACGGATAAGTATAGCCTTATCCTCTGAATTTATAATAAGTATGTGCTTATCCGATGTTTCATATATTGCCGACACTAATGGAGATGCCGATGAATATGCCTTTTTAAGCTTTTTTCTTGAGCCCTGTGTCGCATATTCGCTCATAGGCACTCTAACAGCCTTACCGTTTTCAAAGAAGAAAATAACGTTTTGCTTCTCGGTAAACGTAGGATTGATAATCATAAGGACAGGTCTTTCACCCTCGTCAAATTTAAGCACCTTGCCTACGTATTCTCCAAGCTCGGATGCCTTTGTATGCTCAAAATCAGACACCTTTGCAAAGTATACCTGAGCCTGATTTGTAAAGAACATAAGCTCATCCTTATTACGCACCTCTCCCGAGAATACGATGGAGTCTCCATCCTTAAGCTTCTGCTCGGCGTTACCTCGTAAGGATTGGTTAGAGATCTTTTTCAGATATCCTGCCTTTGTGTAGAAGAGGTTTACATCGTAATCCTCTATCATATCCTCTTTTGTAAGCTCAACGACCTCACTTGCATACATGATCTGTGTTTTTCTTGGCTTTCCATACTTTTTCTTTACGTCAAGAAGCTGCTTCACTATATATGCCTTTACCTTAAGGTCGTCCGCAAGAATCTCTTTAATGGTTGCTATTTCCTTCTGTAAGGATTCAATATCATTGAGTCTGTTTATAATATACTCTCTGTTAAGATGACGGAGCTTAATATCGGCAATATATTCTGCCTGTACCTGATCGACCCCAAAGCCTGCCATAAGGTTGGGAACTACGTCCTGATCCTTTTCAGTTTCCTTAACTATCTTTATAGCCTTATCTATATCAAGAAGGATCTTTCCAAGTCCTAAAAGCAAGTGCAGCTTATCGGATTTTTTATTCAGCTCATAGGTAAATTCACGGCGAATACATCCTACTCTGAACCTGATCCATTCCTCAATTATCTGTTTAATGCCAAGCTGCTTCGGTACACTGTCAACTATAACGTTGAAATTACAGGAGAAGGAATCCTCAAGAGACGTAAATTTAAAGAGCTTCTGCATTACTCTTTCGGGATCCGCATCTTTCTTTAAATCAATGGATATTTTAAATCCGTCCTTACCCATTTCATAGTTAAAATTAGTTATTTCACGAAGCTTCTCATCCTTGTTATCTATAACTTCCTTTCTTATTGCCTCGGCAGTAGTGGAATATGGAATTTCAAGAATGTCTATACAGTTATCCGCCTTGTTATACTCGCACTTGGCGCGAAGCTTTACAGAGCCTCTTCCTGTTTCGTATATTTTTGTCATCTGCTCCTTATCATATACGACGAATCCTCCGCCCGGAAAGTCGGGAGCCTTGACAATTTCAAGAAGCTTTTCGGTATTTGTTTTCGGATTTTTGAGAATAGCAATGGTCGCATCGCAAATTTCTCCGAGATTGAAGGAGCATATCGAGGATGCAAGTCCGACAGCAATACCTATATTAGGGGACACAAGAATGTTCGGAAAGCTGGTGGGAAGAAGTCTGGGCTCCTTCATTGTGCTGTCATAGTTGTCCACCATATCAACGGCATCCTTATCTATTCCGTTGAATATTTCGTTACAGAAGGGTTCGAGACGTGCCTCCGTATATCTCGGCGCCGCCGCAATAAGAATGCTTGAGCTATACTGCTTACCAAAGCTTCCTTTTGAATCTATGAACGGATGTAAAAGCGTCTCGTTACCCCTTGTAAGACGAACGAGGGTCTCATATATTGACATATCACCGTGGGGATGAAGCTTCATTGTTTCACCCACTATATTGGCGCTTTTTCTTCTCGGCCCGCTCATAAGTCCCATTTTATACATCGTATAAAGAAGCTTTCTGTGTACGGGCTTGAAGCCGTCTATTTCCGGAATCGCACGGGAAACCATTACGCTGACAACATAGGGCATATAGTTTGTTTCTATGGTTTCCGTAATAGGCTGAAGGATTGGCTCCCTTTCCACATATTCTGTTTTGTTTGCTTTCTTCGATTTAGCCATTTTCTCCTCCTAAAATTCTGTGAGCGCAAGCTCTTATCATTCTGTTGTAAATAGCAAGAGCCGCTCCCTCCTTTTTGGGTAGGTGGGCGTAAATCGTCTGAACGCCCAGCTCGTCTGCTTTACGAAGCAGGTTAAACAGCCTTTTGGTCTGTTCCTTAATGTCGTCTTTTTTGCCAACAGGCAATAGAATTTCTTTTTCATAAAGCGCTATTTCTTCATCGTAGCACATTACAGCACATTTTTCCTTGGTTGATTTTTCCTTTGTAAAGGAAACGAAATCTATGTACTCTCCGTTTACAAGATAAAGATTAGCTACAGGCGCATAATGCTTGTACTTCATACCCGGTGAAAGCGCCTTTTCTCCGGGCTTTAATTCCTCAATTACCGCTGAGGATACGGATACGTTTTCGCACACCTCGGAAAGCATCTCAACCGTTACCTGTCCGGGACGCAAAAGCATAATCGAATCATCGGTTATGGAGATAACTGTGGATTCAACCCCCACTTCACATTCACCGCCGTCAAGTATCATAGGAATTTCACCATTCATGTCGTTATAAACGTGCACGGCAGATGTTGGCGAAGGCATACCCGACTTGTTAGCCGAGGGCGCAGCGATCGGTACACCTGCGATTTCAATAAGCCGATTGGCAACCGGATTGGCGGGGCATCTTATAGCAACGGTATCAAGTCCTGCTGTTACAGAATCCGGAATTATATCTTTTTTCGGCAATATTACGGTAAGAGGTCCGGGCATAAAGCGTACTGCAAGCTTATAATAAAGAGCATTTGTATACGCTATATTCTCCGCATCCTCCGGCCTTGCAATATGAACTATCAACGGGTTGTCCGCAGGACGTCCCTTCGCCTTGAATATATTAAGACAGGCATCTCTGTTATATGCATTTGCACCAAGTCCGTAAACTGTTTCCGTAGGTATGCCCACAAGAGCGCCGCTTCGTATAAGCTCCGCCGCTCTCTCAAGAATACTATCCGATTTTTCCGTTACCTCTAATACCTCTGTTTTCATTATTCTCCGCCCTTTAATTTTTCCGCTGCATCGGCAGTTGCAAGCTTATCAAGCATCTGTCCGATATCTCCGTTTAAAAACGCCTCAAGGGAGTATACCGTAAATCCTATTCTGTGGTCAGTAATTCTTCCCTGTGGATAGTTATAGGTTCTTATGCGCTCGCTTCTGTCACCCGTGCCGACCTGACTCTTTCGCTCGGATGCAATTTTGGAATCCATTTCCTGCTGCTTCATATCATAGAGCTTGGCACGAAGAAGCTTGAACGCCTTATCCTTATTTTTGAACTGACTGCGCTCATCCTGACATTCAACAACGATTCCCGTTGGCTTGTGGATAAGACGTATAGCCGATTCTGTTTTATTAACGTGCTGTCCTCCCGCGCCGCTGCTTTTACAGGTCTCTATAATTACGTCGGTGGGAGCTATTTCGATTTCAACCTCCTCAGCCTCAGGGAGCACCGCTACCGTTGCTGTGGACGTGTGTATTCTGCCCTGCGTTTCCGTTTCGGGAACTCTCTGCACTCTGTGCACTCCGCTTTCAAATTTAAAACGGGAATAAGCACCCTCTCCGGAAATCATAAAGCTTACTTCCTTGAAGCCGCCAAGCTCCGTTTCATTACAGCTTAAAAGCTCTGTCTTGAAGCCTGCGGTCTGTGCGTACATATTGTACATTCTATATAGCACGTAAGCAAAGAGAGCCGCCTCCTCGCCACCTGCTCCGCCTCTTATTTCAACAATAACGTTTTTATCATCGTTAGGATCCTTGGGTATAAGAAGTACTTTAAGCTCCTCCTCGCAAAGGGCAAGCCCCTCTTTGCACTCCTTATATTCTTCAAGAGCCATATCGTACAGCTCTCCGCCCTCCTCCATAAGAAGCCTTGCGCCCTCCATATCGTCGGTTAGCTTCTTATGCTGACGGTATTTTTCAATAATGGGTGTGAGATTTTTGTATTCCTTCATTATTTTTGTAAACTCATCCTGCTTCTGCGCAACGTCGGGTGATGCAAGCTTTTCCTCAAGAAACAAAAATCTTTCCTCTGCTGACTTTAACTTATCAAACATATTATTTCTTCTGTACCAAATGAATTGCGAAGCCGCAAATTTCTTCCTTCAAATAGATTACCTTGAGTCTGCCATTCTCATCATAAGCAGCGGTTTCCTCAATAAATTCAATACCCTTTGATGCAAGAAATTCTCTTGCGCTGTCAGGTGAAGCCGTTGCTATTGCAATATGACCGTTTTTGCCGTAATAGGGCGTGTGCATAAATTCAAAATCCGCACCTGCAAAGGTGGATTTGTTACCCGGCTTGAATTCATAACCGAAAAGGCTTGACACAAGCATCGCATTCTTCTGCGCTTCTTCTTTATTTTCACAGTTTACGCCTATATGAACAAGCTTAAAGCCTAATTTTTCAAAAGCTTCCTTTTCGGGGACGGATGTAATATTTTCATTTTTAAAATTTTCTGTCATTGCTTTTTCTCCTTATTTGCAAAAGGCGCAAAATGCCTTATGAGTTTCGTAAAGATCGTTCTTCGCAATTACCTCGTAGGGAGCATGCATTGAAAGAACAGGGACTCCAAGGTCTACTGTGGTTATATTCTGATTAGCAATATACTTAGCAACAGTTCCGCCGCCGCCAGCATCAACCTTACCAAGCTCTGCAGTCTGCCAGATTACGCCGTCTTTTTCAAAAATGTTTCTTATATATGCCACGAATTCCGCGCTTGCGTCACTTGTGGAGCTTTTTCCGCCTGAGCCTGTATATTTTGACATCACTACACCGCAGTTTACAATAGCGCTGTTTCTCTTTTCATAAACCTCGGAGAACATGGGGTCGTATCCTGCGTTTACGTCAGCAGACAAGCACATCGAATTCATTCTTACAACACCTGCGTTAGCTGAAAACGATTTTGATATTTCATATATCAAATCAAGAGTAAGGATGCATTTCATACCGCTGACACCATCGGAGCCGATTTCCTCCTTGTCAGCAAGAACACACATAAGAGTGTGGGGGCTGTTTTCGGATTCAAGAAGAGCTGTAAGAGCAGGATATGCGCATACCTTATCATCATGACCATAACCGTGAATCATAGATTTATCAAGGCCCATATCTCTTGATTTACCTGCCGGAAGAGCCACAAGCTCTGCACTCACAAAATCGCTTTCGCAGATACCGTATTTTTCATTAAGTATCTTAAGCATATTGAGCTTGACCGCTTCATCACATTTACCGTAAGGCTCTGAGCCGATAAGAAGATTCATTCCCTCTCCCGTAAACACTGCGCTCATAGGCTTTGATGCCTGTTCTCTCGCAAGATGCGGAAGAAGATCTGTAATGCAGAACACGGGGTCTCCCTCGTTCTCACCTATTGTTATCTCAACGTTTTCTCCGTTTATAAGCGTCACAACACCGTGAAGCGCCAAGGGAATTGTCGCCCACTGATATTTTCTTATTCCGCCGTAGTAATGCGTCTTAAGATACGCAAAGCTCTCATTCTCGTAAAGAGGATGCTGCTTAAGGTCAAGTCGGGGAGAATCTATATGAGCTGCGCAGATTCTGATACCCTCTTCAACAGGCTCGCTTCCTATCTTAAAAGCATAAAGACTCTTGCCTCTGTTATTGAGGTAATATTTTCCGCCAACCTCCAACTTATCACCGAGCTTATATTCCTTATATCCTCTTGATGCAAGCATTTTGATGCTTGTTGTAACCGCTTCTCTTTCTGTTTTTGAGCTGTCAAGGAATTTCTTATATCCCTCAGCATATTCTTTTACTGCGCTTCTGTACGCCTCATCATTCTTTTCAAAGGCGTTTTCCTTTTTATAAAAAAGCTTTTCCTTAAGAAGCTCCTCAGTTGTTTTTTCTTTCTCCATTATATCCTCCTTTGCGACAAAGTCTTATATACTCGCTCAGTCGCCTTTATTTTCCTTAAATAATTTTCCGTTTCGTTAAATTCTATATCAAAGCTTCCGTCCTCTAACCATTTGTCCACATTTCCCATCCCTGCGTTATAGGCGCAAAGCGCTATATCCCAGCTTCCGTATCTTTTGTATAGAACAGAAAGAAGATATACGCCATATTTTATATTTTCATCGGGGGCAAATATATCTTTTATATCCTCATTATCAATACTGCACAGCCACTCATATGTCGATGGCATAAGTTGCATTAATCCGCAAGCTCCCTTATGAGATACGGCAAGCTCGTCAAATCCGCTTTCAACCTTGATAACAGAATATATAATATATTCAGGTACCCCGTAATCATATGAGTACTTTTCAACTATTTTGGAGTATCTTATGGGGAACACGATGGGAATGATTATAAGATAGGCAAGAACCAGAAGCTCAGCCGCAAGAATTAATGCAAGCGCTTTCCCGACAAATCTATTGCTCTTCAATTCCTATGCCTCGTATAACTTTGATAATTTCACCGTCAAGATTACTTTCACCGTCGTTTACGATTTCATAGTCACAAAGCTCTCTGAGTCTTATGTCCGGAAGCTGACTATCTATTCTTGCTTCCGCCTTGTGCCTTGTAATTTTGTCTCTTTCAAGTATTCTTTGCAGCTTCAGATCTCTTGGTGCAGTTACACAAACTGTAACATGGCAGAGAGAGTCAAATCCGCTTTCAAACAGAACAGGAGCATCTATTATGGCTGCTTTGACACCGGAGCGTTCAAATTCGGAAAGAATCCTCACAACGTCTTCTCTTATATACTTGTGAGTGATCCGATTAAGCATTTTAAGATGCTGAGCCGCATTATCCCCCTCAAATACTCTTTTCGAAAGCATTTTTCTGTTAAGACTGCCGTCAGAATTTATAATTTCATCTCCAAAGAAATTACACAGCTCCCTTACGCAGGGTGAGCCGCCTACTGCTATTTTTTGATATACCTTATCAGTGTCGATATACTCAACACCGTATTTTTTAAATATATCGCACACATATCCCTTGCCCGATCCGCTCGAGCCGCAAAGACCTATTACAATCATAGATTCTCCCAAACAAGAATTTATATCTTTATTTCCTTACCCTTTTTATCGGACCTGTACGCACATTCCATAACCCTTTGAACGTACGCTCCGTCACTGAAATCGGGATGTATTTTTTTATCGTTTATAACTCCGTCGCAGAATGCAAAATAATTTCCTATATGTCCTCTCAGCCAGCCGATCGGCGCCTTGATTCCCGGAAATATTCCACCGGGATAGGCATATCTGTTGACACATTCAATCTTGGTGAATCCTCTCTCACCGCCGAGGGAGCCACCGTTTCTCTCATTTGAATAAAATTCAAGGAAATTAGGATTCATCAAATCAAATTTTATTGCGCCGTCCTCGCCGCTTATGCGGAATGATAAATCGTCATTTGAGCCTACCGCTATCTTACTTACCTCAATAGTTCCGACAGCCCCGCATTTAAGAGTGGCGATCATATAAAAGGCTTCGTCAGCATTTGTTTCCCACTCTTTGCCATCCATACCCTTTCTTACGGGATAAGCTATCTGACTTCTTCCTATAACGCTGTCAAACTCTCCGCAAATATAGTATATCAGATCAATAATGTGGGAGCCCAAATCGAAAAGCACTCCGCCTCCGCATATATCCCGATTCTGCTTCCAGCCCGCATTTTTGTTTACGTCGGTTGCGCTTGAATGAAGATATTTACCCTCAAAGGACAATACTGTTCCGATTTCTCCGTTCTCTACGATCTCCTTAGCTCTCATAACGGCGGAAAGAAATCTGTTATTAAAGACCATCATAGCCTTAAGATTTTTTTCTTTTGCTAATTTAGCAAGCTCCTCTGCTTCATTAAAGGTGACGGTAAGAGGCTTTTCGCAGTAAACATGCTTACCTGCCAAAAGTGCCTTCTTTACAGTGCTATAATGGTAAATATTGGGGGTGCAGATATCAACGGCGTCTATATTCGGGTCATTGATTATATCGTCCTCATTATCCGTATATTCCGGAATGCCGTAAGTCAATGATGCTTTTCTTGCGTTCTCTATATTTCTTGTACATACCTTTGTGATTTTTACATCAATATCAGTATCAAAAAAGAATTTCAAATTTGATACGCAGTATGCATGTGTTTTACCCATTGATCCAAAACCTAAAAGTCCGATATTCATATTCCACCTCCAAAGTATAATATTCCAAAGTAAATTATACCATTATTCCAAAACTTTTGCAAGAAAAAAATATAATTTATATATTATAGTTGCATAATTCATATTAAAAATCCGAAAATTTAAAAAAAGTAACGCAAAAGATAATGCCCTTAGCCAAGAATTTGAAGATTTCCGTAAAGCAATAGCATCGCATTTGACCGGTCAAATACCATATGGACTCAGCCCTTACTCCTATAAAACAGAAAAGAGCAAGAGTAAAAGGAAATAATCCTTCTGCTCTTGCTCATGTTTTTCTTCTGTCGATATGTGGACTTTACCCACTCGATATGCTTTCGCTGCGTTCAAGCTCGATGCGTGTTCTCCGTTAAGGATAACACGCTAAAAGCGTTACCTTTTTGTTTTATTTACACAGGTACAAGTTTTACTTTTTTGACTTAATGTATTCGTCAATTGAGGCAGCCGCTGTTTTACCTGCGCCCATAGCGAGGATTACAGTCGCTGCACCGGTTACTGCATCGCCGCCGGCAAAAACTCCCTCACGCGACGTTCTTCCCTCTGCATCTGCGCATATTCCACCCCATTTTTGAGTGTCCAGACCGCTTGTAGTGTCCTTAATTAACGGATTTGGCGTAGTTCCCAACGCCATGATTACAGAATCTACCTCTAATGTAAATTCGCTGTTTTCCTTTTCAATAGGACGGCGTCTTCCCGATGCATCAGGCTCGCCAAGCTCCATTTCTACGCACTTAATTCCACATACGGTGCCATTTTTTTCGTCCCTTTTGTTTTCGCAATTACAGTATCCAATAATTTCTACAGGATTTGTAAGGGTTTTGAAAACTATACCCTCTTCAATAGCGTGTTCAACTTCCTCATGGCGTGCGGGAAGCTCCTCCATGCCGCGTCTGTAGACAACGTATACGTCAGCGCCTAATCGCTTTGCGCATCTTGCGGCATCCATGGCTACGTTTCCACCGCCGACAACAGCTACTCTTTTTGCTCTCTGAACGGGAGTATCGCTATTTTCAAGATAAGCCTTCATAAGATTTATTCTCGTAAGAAATTCATTTGCGGAATACACACCCTTAAGGTTTTCTCCCGGGATGTTCATAAATTTGGGTAAGCCTGCGCCTGTTCCAATGAATACAGCCTCGTAGCCCTCTTCATCCATAAGCTCGTCTATAGATACGGTTCTGCCAACCACAGTATTTACGCAAACGTCAACGCCAAGAACTTTAAGTCCCTCTATTTCCTTCGAAACTATTGATTTGGGGAGTCGAAATTCGGGAATGCCGTACATAAGCACGCCTCCTGCTAAGTGAAGCGCCTCAAACACGGTAACCTTATACCCCATTTTAGCAAGATCTGACGCACAGGAAAGTCCTGCGGGACCCGAGCCTATAACCGCCACCTTATGTCCATTTTGCCGAGGAAGTGTCGCTTTTTCGGTAGAATTTGCGTTATGATAGTCTGCAACAAAGCGCTCGAGTCGTCCGATTGCAACGCTCTCACCCTTGATACCTCTTACACACTTACCCTCGCACTGATTTTCCTGCGGGCATACTCTTCCGCATACTGCCGGAAGACTTGTCTGGAGACTGATGATCTTATATGCTTCCTCAAAATTTCCCTTTGCAACCTCTGCTATAAATGCAGGAATATGTATTTTTACGGGACATCCGCCGACACACGGCATATTTTTACGGTTAAGACATCTTTGTGCCTCGCTTATCGCCATTTCTTCGGTATATCCGAGAGCAACCTCTGAAAAATTTTTATTTCTAACAAAGGGCTCCTGTGTGGGCATGGGGCTCTTAATTTTAGACATGTTAGCCATTTAGCTTATCCCCCTTTTTAAAAAGGTTACAGGTGTCCTCGTGCTTTTTCCTTTCAAATCCTCTGTACATATCGGAGCGAGAAATGGCTTCATCGAAATCTATCAGATGACCGTCAAACTCAGGGCCGTCAACACATGCGAAAACCGTCTTGCCGCCTACGCTCAACCGACATCCACCGCACATTCCCGTGCCGTCGATCATTATAGGATTCATTGATGCAACGGTTTTGATTTCGTATTTCTTTGTTAAAGCGCATACGAATTTCATCATAACAAGAGGACCTATAGTGATAACCTCATCGTATTTTTCTCCACTTTCTATAAGCGCTTTTAACGCATCGGTTACAAGTCCCTTTTCTCCTGCGCTTCCGTCATCGGTCATAAGCACTACCTTATCGGATACCGCATCAAATTCGTCCTTAAGAATCACAAGATCATTATTACGAAATCCTACAACGGAGTGGACCTCGCATCCGAGGGAATGAAGCTTTTTAGCCACAGGGTAGGCAATTGCGCATCCGACACCGCCGCCGACTATAGCCACTTTTTTAAGTCCCTCTGTATGAGTCGCTCTGCCGAGAGGACCTACAAAATCATGAAGAGCTTCGCCGATCTCCATATGATTAAGCTTTTCAGTTGTGCCTCCAACGACTTGAAAAATTATTGTTACAGTTCCCTTTTCTCTGTCAAAATCAGCCACTGTCAAGGGGATTCTCTCTCCGTTTTCATCTGTTCGGAGAATAATAAACTGACCCGGCTCTGCCTTTTTAGCCACCTTCGGTGCGCTTATTTCCATTAACGTAACCGTAGGATTCAAAATTTTCTTATTAACTATTTCGTACATTTTTCCTCTTATTTGTAAGAAAGCTTTTCCCTTAATATTTGGTAAAAGCTCTTATCTGTTGCCTTAATTATTTTCGTTTTGTGTTTTGCTCTTCTAACGTTTACGATATCACCGCTTAAAAGCTCGTATCTTTCATTACCGTCAACCTCAAGATAAGCAACACCGTTGTCATCGGAGCTGCCGAAAATTATTTCCATAGATGCAGTATCCGTACCATCCGTAACAATTGATGGATGGCTGAAGCCGTGGGATGCAACGGGGGTAATAACGATATTCTGTGAGTTGGGTGTAAGGACAGGGCCTCCTGCCGAAAGATTATATGAGGTTGAGCCTGTAGGAGTTGAAACTATGAGTCCATCCCCGCTAACTGTTTCCGTATGCTTGCCGTTTATGTAAAGCTTGGTGGAAATAGCGTGCATAAGCGTAGCTCTGTATGCGCAAACCTCGTTAAGAGAAATGAATGAAGCAACGGCCTCTCCGTTCCTTATTATCTCTCCCTCAAGCATCATTCTTTCTTCAACGCTGTATTCTCCCGATATGAGCTTGTTGAGGCCGTCCATAGCGTCCTCTGAGCCGCACTCTGTCAAGTAGCCGAGTCTTCCGAAATTTATTCCGAAAATAGGAATGTTTTTTCCATAGAGCTGACGTGCGGCTCTCAAAATAGTTCCGTCACCGCCAAGCACAAGAGCAAATTTAGCATTTTTTATTCCATCCGCCCTACCTGTTATTATCTCGGTATTATACCCCTTTTCCTCTAAGTATTTTGAAGCAACAGGTGCAAACTCAAGACTCTTTTCCTTTAATGGGTTAGGTATGATAACTACCGTTTTCTTCATGCCGTACTCCTTTCTCCGCTTAGTAAAGATCAAAATCTTTCTTGGTTTTATAAATTTTAGCACTTTTTTTCTGTCTTGTCAATAAATATATTAATTAATTATATATATTTTGACACAACGCTGAATTATTTTCCCATTATCGTAAAAATGTTCGACCCCGTGTATAAAAACAAGAAATTTATACAAGCAAGAAAAAAACAACCGCAAAAATTCTCATTTGCGGTTGTTTTTTCATCGGTTGTTTCAAAAAATACTGAACGTTATGAATTTTATTTATCAAAAGCAGGATTGTATCCGTAGAAATTCTTTGAATCCATCTTATCCTGCGCTATTCCTAACGCCTCTGCAAAGCGTTGGTAGTGAACGATCTCACGCGCTCTTAAAAACTTAATTGCATCGCATACGTCGGGGTCGTCAACAAGGCGAAGAATATTATCATAGGTTGCTCTTGCCTTCTGCTCTGCTGCCAGATCCTCATGAAGATCCGCAAGTACATCGCCCTTGGATTGGAACTGCGCTGCAGTATAGGGGTATCCGCTTGCGGCTACGGGATATATACCCGTTGTGTGATCCACAAAATAGGTAGCAAATCCGCTATTTTCTATTTCCGCAGGCTTAAGATTCTTTGTAAGCTGATAAAGTATAGCCGATACCATTTCCACGTGGGCAAGCTCCTCGGTGCCTATATCGGTTAAAATACCTGTGATCTGGGAATAAGGCATTGCTATTCTTTGAGTAAGGTAGCGAAGGGATGCACCTATCTCTCCGTCTGGGCCGCCAAGCTGAGATACTATGATCTGCGCATACTTGGGATTTGGATTTTTAATATTTACAGGATATTGTAATTTTTTCTCATACTGCCACATAGGTTAGTTCCCCCATTCCTTATCGTTTTGCCAAGGCCAAGGACCCTTCACCCATTCCCACGTGCAAGCCTCATTGGGAATCGTAATAGGGCCGAAGCTGGCTTCATATTCTGCAACGGCCCGCTTTTCAAGTTTTTTATGCTTAAGATAATAATCAAGAGCGCACTTTGAATTTGGATGTGAGTCAAGATACAGCTGCGCATCGTGAGCCGCAAATGAATATACCTGAATCTGTTTCATAAGCTTTTCTCTGTTTAAGTTCATCCTCTGCATCCTTTTTGTCCTCCCGTACATCCGGTTTTCAAAAGAGGAAGATTAAGCTCCTCGAATATTGTTCCGTTTGAAAATCCTATTTCCACATCATAAAGCTTTCTCCAATCCTGCCATTCGCAATAAACCATTGCAATGGGTCGGCCATTACCCAAATGATCATCACACTCCGTATGATTATCACATGACGCATTATCGTATCTGCGGTTTGCCATTTCTCTTTCCTGATGCTTACCGCTGAGGAATTTTGCAAACTGCTCGTAATCCGATCTCTGCGAGCCTCTGTAATTTGAATCGAATTTCATATTTGTCTCCTTTTGAGCATTGCGCTCAATACATCATATGACAAAATTCGTCAAAGCTCTACTTTTTTGTATTTAAAATTTAAATTTCAAAATGTAAATTTCTCATACGGCTGATAACAGAATAAAGCTCGGATTTTCTCGGTAGCTGAAGAAAGCGCCTTGCGGTTGTAAAAAATGATGAATAGACGGTATCGAGTCCTTCACGCTCTATAAGGTCATAAAGCTCATCGACCCTCTTTTTCAAATCTAAATGCGGTTCGTTATTTGAAACCATAAGATACCTTATCATAAAGCCTAAGGCATCAAGCTGAGCCTTACTCGCAATATCGTTAATACCCCGTACGTCTACTGCCTCGTCGCCTATGAACATAAATCCCATATCGGACACCTCCAGCCTTTCACTTGTCCCTCCCTCGGGATAAGAGGAAAAGCCCTTTGAAAGCAGCTTTCTTTTCTGATTCCAAACACATATCGGGGGGTTTTCCGCATTTATTCCGTTTTTCGTACAAATATTACGAGCCTTTTCCGATACGTCGGATATAACGTAATCCTCCATAAGATATACCCTATCGGCAACCGACAGATATTCTCCGCTGCCCCCGATAACGAGGATAGTAGACACGCCAAGAGACTTATAAAGCTCCCTTGCTCTATCCGTAAAGGGAGTTATAGGCTCCTTTGAAATAAGCTCCTTCATCATTTTATCCCTTATCATAAAGTTGGTGGCACTTCTGTCCTCGTCTATAAGCAAAAGAGTCGACCCCGTATCTATCGCTTCCATTATATTTGCCGCCTGTGACGTGGAGCCCGACGCATGATGAGTGGAAAAGTCGCTTGTATTTCCGTTTGGTAGCCATTTTATAAATGGAGAAATATTTAAATGGCTTATACTTCTTCCATCCTCTGCAGAAACGGTTACCGCATTTTCATCAGTTATACAAAGCTCCCGTCCATCACCGAGGACATGGTTGTAAATACCTGCGGATATAGCGTCAAGCAACGTTGACTTGCCCGAATATCCTCCGCCCGTTATAACAGTAACTCCCTTTTTTATACCCATACCCCTTATGCCGCAAATTTCGATTTCATCCTCTGCCGTGGATTTAAAGGGTATGGCGTTTTCCAACGGAAGGTCCGTTCCCTTTCTTCTCGGAAGCACGCTTCCGTTGGCTATAAAAGCACAATATTCACTATTTTTAAGGTACGCTCTTATTTTTTGCTGACGCTCAGCAAGCTCAATCACCTTATAAAGTCCGCAGTAATCGAACTCGGAAATAAATCTGTCAACGGCGTCAGGCAGGTCCTTACAAAGCATCGTCATCGCCTTTTTGAGTCTTTTCTTCGGTAGTTGAACCTGCATCCTTATACAGAGGCACATTTTTGGGGGTCTTGCTACGTTATCGGTCAGCATATAAACCATTGAGCCTCCGCCGTTTTCATAGTCCTTTTGAGGACACATTGCAAAATAGGCGGTGTTCCCCCTTGTGACTTTTCCATTGGGCTCGTGAATATAATATTTGCCGTTTTCATTGTCGGGACGGCTTCTGTTGTAAAGCTCGCGGTTAAGCTCGTCAATGTATTTTTTGAATTTTCTCAAACAAAAGTCCGCACAAGTGTCTGAAATTTCGGAAATTCCTATTTTTTCACAGGGAATCTGCCACGTTACGGTTGGCTTATCCTTGGAAAGCTTGTTGGTTTCCTCTATCTTAAAGGACGACACTCCATCCTCGTGCCAATACGTGGTATCGTATATTATTTCAGGATCGGGAGCATGGCCGTTCCATGAGGTTGACGGAACCACGCACAAAACCTTTCCATCGTACATTTCCTTATAGGTGGACGTGCTCTCTTCCATTTCACGCAGATATCTCTTTGATCTTACCACTGTATCACATCTCCTTTTATAGTCAAGTATATAATCCGCAGGAATTATTACCGTGACCGTCGGCTTATCCTGAGCTAATTTATGGGTTGCGGTTATTTTAAATCCTATTTCTCCTTTGTAATATGTGGGGTCCGATTCTCTGACGGGCGGTGCCCATTCTCTTTCCGGATCAATTACCGTCATTGAGCCCTCGTACATTTCGTTGTAGGTTGCGGTGTTCAGGTCCATGTTCAAAAATTTGTGTTTAAGTCTTTTCATAAAAGCATCACTCCTCTGATAAATACAAGCTTAATTGTTCCTTTCATAATTTCAAACCTCCTTTAAAGATTTTCCGTTATGAGCTTACACCCTAAGATGCTTCCACGAAAAACAAAAGCGCCCAATCGGGCGCTCATTCATATGATCATGAAATAAAAAAATCACACCCGAATCGGATGTGAAAATAAAATTCAAGCCGTTAAGCCGTATAAGGCGCAGCGATAACTATAACATCCGATAAATATAAGCTTGTCATAACATCGCCTCCTTTGGCATTTATTTCGCATTTCTGCGTTTTCAGTTTATCACACTTTTATCTGTTTGTCAATAGAAAAAAGGGCTAAGTTAAAATAGCCCTTTTATTCTAATACAAAGACTCGTCCCTCAAGAACGGTTCTTGACCTTTGAGTTTCTGCCTTGCAGTAATAAACTGCCTTTGTTGAAAACATAAGATACTTAACGTTTGAAAGATCGTATTCATATCTGTACTTGAATTTCGGTCCTGATCCTCCGAAGAACACAACGTCCGATGCATTTATACTTTTTTCGACAAAATTATACACACTTCTGCTTTCATATGTGGCAGAGCCTGCGTAAGTGTATCTTGACGTTTGTCCCTCCATGTAGTAAGCAACAAGCCTTTTTGTGGATCTCGGTAAAAATTCCGTTGGAGCGAAATATATTTTTATATCCTCAAATTCCATTTTCCTCGGAATTTCAATCAGCTTTACATTGTTTTCCTCAAGAATTGTTTCGACCTTGAGAAACAACTCAAATTCATCCTCGTCAAGGGGAGTGGGTATTGCCATTTTCCGTACGTATATGTAATCGGTAAGCATACTTACTGCATCTGCAAGATAAGCAGAATAGTCTGTAACCACGTACATCTCAATTTCCATATATCCCATGTCGATCACATTCTTATACGCTTCGGAAAAAGAGCTTTTTGACGGATACTTAGAATCGATTATGCATATTCTTCCGTTTGATTCAATATACGTTCTGTCACCCCTGTCATCTCCATAGGTTCTTACGTAATTATTTTCCGCTCTTTCAACGCTTAACGAAATTCCTTGATATGAAATAAGCGACACGCCCACCGTCATAACGCATAATCCTATAAGAATGCTTTTCTTTTTAAGAACTGCGACAAGCACAATAGACAGAAAAAGTATTGCTACTCCATATCTGTCAATTTCCGTTTTTAATGGGATAACGATCCCTCTGAACGAGGCAAGGAATCCCGATAAGTCGAGTATTACGCCCGTAAGTCCCTCGCATACAAAAGAAACAGCCCTTCCTACAAAGCCCATACCTCCAAAGAAAAGTAAAAAGGGAGATATGAAAAGCAAAACAGTAAAAAGAGGAATAAACACAAGATTCGAAATCGGAGCCACAAGGGACAAGAATCCAAACTTTAAAAACACGATTGGTAATGTCATAAGACTTACCGTTACTGTTGTAACAAGACTTGAAACGATTCTTCGTAAAAATCCCTTTGTTCTGTTTTTTCTCATTATGTATCCGCTTACAGCACAACCCAGCATTGCAAAGAATGAAAGAAGCAAGCTGACGGATCCTATGGAATAGGGTGAAGCTATGCATATCAAGGAAACGGAAAGAAATATCTCCGTAACGAAATCGGCTTTCTTTTTGAAAAAGAACATTGTATAAAGTATGATAAGCATTGTGCCGGAGCGAATGGCAGATTCGGAAAATCCCGTAAGGCAGATAAAGAAAGCTATAACTCCGATTGTAAGCAAATATCTTTTTCGTATCCCTATTCCGACGGAATTGAATATGCCGCTTACCATAGATACGATAATCGAAAGATGTATTCCGCTAAGGGCGAGAATATGACTTATTCCGAGTCTGGCGAAATCACGTCTGTTACTGTCCTTAAGAAAGCTTTTATTTCCCAGGAAAAGTGCGGAAATTATCGATGACGTTTCCTCGTTCACGTAGCTTCTTATCTTTTCCGTATATTTTTCATTAAGTCCTTCAAAGAAGATTCTAAATGATGTTTCTCCCTCTGAAATGATGCTTGGTGAGCTGCAGATAGCTTTAAGAAATATTCCGTCGCTTAAATAAAAATTCTTTTCATCCGTATCACCATTTACTGCAAGCTGAAGCTTCAGATCAGCCTTTACCATCTGTCCTCTTTTAAACCCATCACTATTTGTTACTACAAATATTCTTTGACCAATCTCATCGCATTTTGCAAGATAGCCGCTTTGATATGAGCTTTCATATTCCACGGATTCAATAAGAATTTCATAGTTTCCTTCTGTGTTTGCGTACCTTTCTGCAATAACTCTGTCACGGCAAAAAACGAAAACGGATACTGAAGCGCAAATTAAAAACGCAAGAGATATAGAAATAAGGTATACTGTCAAAAAGTTAAGAATTCGCCCTTTGTCACAGAAAACCAATAATAACGTAAACGCCAAAAGAAAAACCCCGATTATTGAAATCACCATCGCGGCTTTTATGCTTCCTTTATACGTTATGCTTAACAGTGCCAAAAATACGGCGCATCCGAATGCAAGAGGTCTGTTCTTAAAAATGTTCATATTAATTAAACAGAAAAAGAGTGTCGCTTTTGCAACACTCTTTTTCTACACTAATAATTAAATTAGATTTCAGCGAAATACTTGATTGTACGAACCATCTGGCTTGTGTAGGAGTTCTCGTTATCGTACCAAGAAACTACCTGTACCTGATATGTTTCGTCATCGATCTTAGATACCATTGTCTGTGTAGCATCAAAGAGTGAACCGTAACGCATACCGATTACGTCAGAAGAAACGATTTCGTCTGTGTTGTAACCGAAGGATTCAGTTGCCTGAGCCTTCATAGCAGCGTTGATAGCGTCCTTTGTAACGTCCTTGCCCTTAACTACTGCAACGAGAATTGTTGTAGAGCCTGTGCAAGTAGGAACTCTCTGAGCGGAACCGATAAGCTTACCGGAAAGCTCGGGAATTACAAGACCGATAGCCTTAGCAGCACCTGTGGAGTTAGGAACGATGTTCTGTGCGCCAGCACGTGCACGGCGAAGGTCACCCTTTCTATGAGGACCGTCAAGAATCATCTGGTCACCTGTGTAAGCGTGTACAGTTGTCATAATACCGCTCTGTACAGGGAATGCATCGTTAAGAGCCTTAGCCATAGGAGCGAGGCAGTTTGTTGTGCAGGATGCAGCGGAGATGATCTGATCTTCCTTTGTAAGGATATCATTGTTTACGTTGAATACAATTGTCTTAAGATCGTTGCCAGCGGGAGCAGAGATAACTACCTTCTTTGCGCCTGCATTGATATGAGCCATGGACTTGTCCTTAGAGC
>JAFVYY010000024.1 GCA_017508405.1 Clostridia bacterium | reverse complement strand
TTTGCAGCCGCTGCCTTATCGCAAACTATAGTTACGTCGGGGTGGAGCTGAAGCACGCTGGCGGGTAAGTCGGGGGTAACGTCGCCCTTAACCATTCCGTAAACTGCGTCCGCCTTATTGGCGCCAGAAACTACCATAAGAATTGATTTTGCCTGCATAATGTTTTTAATACCCATTGAAAGCGCCTGACGAGGCACGTCCTCTATATTTGCAAAAAGACGGGAGTTGTCCTTAATTGTGTTTTCCGTAAGGTCAACAAGATGTGTAACGGAGCCAAAGGGGGTGCCGGGCTCGTTAAAGCCGATATGTCCGTTGGAGCCGAGGCCGAGAAGCTGAACGTCCTGTTTCATAGTATCAAGGAGAGCGTTGTATCTGTCGCACTCTGCCTGTGCACAAGGAGCTATTCCGCTGGGAAGATTTGTATTTGCAAGGTCCATATCCACTCTGTCAAAGAGATTTTTTCGCATAAAGTACGCGTAGCTCTGGTCATGGTCGGGAGCAAGTGTTACGTACTCGTCAAGATTTACCGTCCTTACGTTTTTATACGACGTGCCGTTTTCTACGTGGTCCTTTACCATATTATCATATGTACCGATGGGGCTCGAGCCTGTGGCAAGGCCTAAAACTGCTTCGGGATTATTCTTTACTATGCCGATAATTATATCCGCGGCAACGCGGCTCATTTCCTCGTAATTTTCTGTGATGATAACCTTCATAGCGATCTCCTTATTTGAACATTATATTATTTACGTCATCGAGGGAATTAAAGACAAAATCGGGCTTGTCCTTGTCCTCTGCTCTTTCAACGTCCTCGGGCTGTGTTTCACCGGAAAGCACAAGAACGGAGCAAACACCGAATTTCTTGCCGAGGGCAATATCCGTGTAGAGTCTGTCGCCGAAAATACACATTTCGTCATTTTTAAATCCAGTTGCCTCGCCTATCATTTCAATAGTTTCCTTATAAGGCTTACCGAAATATACGGGAGTTACACCCGTTGATGCCGTTACAAATGCGGCTATTGCTCCGCTATCGGGAATGAAGCCCGTTTCGGTCGGGCAGTTATAGTCGGGATGAGTGGAAAGATACTCTGCTCCGTAACGCACATAGCGACAGGCGTTATCAAGCTTTTTGTACGTCAAGGTCGTATCAAAGCTTGTAATTACAATATCCGCTTTTTCCTCGTCACCGGTAAGCACGTTTATACCCTTAGCCTTGTATTCATCTTCAAGCTCGGGCGTTGCCACAAGATATACGCTTTTTCCCTTACGGTATCTTGTAAGGAACTCATAGGTAACGTCACCAGATGTCATAATTTCGGAAAGTGACGGCTCAAAGCCCAATCTTTCAAGCTTTTTAAGATAGAACGGCGTCGTATGGGATGCGTTATTTGTAAAGAATAGCACTTTTTTGCCGCTCTTTCTCAAATTTTTAATAAATTCGATGGCAAAGGGAAAGGGCTTTCCGCCGAGATAGATAGTGCCGTCCATATCAAAGATAAACAGCTTTTTATTTTTGATTATATCATTATTTGGATTGATAAAGCTCACGTTGCACCTCCAAAATATTCGCTATATTAAATATAACATATAAAAGATACAAAATCAATAAAAACTTTTTGTTGCAACAGTACAACTTTTATGTTAGAATATGTATATATAACTTTTGTGAGGTACTTAATGAACATTGTTGTTGCTATAGATTCATTTAAGGGCAGCCTTACCTCCTACGAGGCAGGATTGTCAGCAAAGGAAGGTATTCTCAAGGCTATGCCTGACGCTAATGTGATAATATGCCCCATAGCCGACGGTGGAGAGGGTACTGTTGACGCAATAGTTGAGGGAACAGGCGCTGAAGTAAGGCACGTTACCGTAACAGGTCCCTTAGGCGAAACCGTTAACGCATATTACGGCGTTTTGAATAAAGACACCGCCATTATGGAAATGGCAAAGGCGTCGGGCCTTCCGCTTTTAAAGGCTGAACAAAGAAACCCTATGCTCACAACCACATACGGTGTTGGCGAGATGATCAAGGACGCTATATCTATCGGTTGCAGAAGGTTTATAATAGGTATAGGCGGAAGCGCTACAAACGACGGCGGCATCGGTATGCTTCAGGCCCTCGGCTTTGAATTTTATGATAAAAACGATAATTCCGTTCCCTTTGGCGCACAGGGTGTGGGAATGATAGAATCCATATGTACAGATAATGCACTCCCTGAGCTTAAAGAATGCTCCTTTCATATAGCCTGCGACGTTACGAATCCTCTTTGCGGAGAGCTTGGATGCTCTGAAATCTTTTCAAGGCAAAAGGGCGCAGACGATGAAATGGTAAGGGTAATGGACGCTTACCTCGAAAAATACGCTGATAAAACGTCCTCTGCACTTTGCAAGGATATGAGAAACGAAAAGGGCGCAGGTGCGGCAGGCGGACTTGGCTTTGCCTTTATCTCCTATCTCAACGCTTCTTTGGAAAACGGCCTTAGTCTTATAAATAAGCTGATTGGGCTTGAAGATAAAATAAAGGATGCCGACATAGCAGTAACAGGCGAAGGCAGACTTGACAGCCAGACCGCTATGGGTAAGGCTCCTGTCGGAATCAGCGAAATCGCACAAAAATATTCCGTTCCCGTAATTGCCTTGGCAGGCTCGGTAACCGACGGAGCTAAGGAATGTAACAGTAAGGGAATCGGTGCGTTTTTCCCGATTTTAAGAGAGATATGCACTCTTGATACTGCTCTCCAAACAGAGTACGCAAGAAAAAATATGACTGACACAGCAGAGCAGGTGTTCAGACTTCTGCAAATAAACCTTAGGGGGTTTAATAAATGAAAAAATTTATTGTCTTTTTACTGATTATTATAGCGTCCGTTCTCGTTGTATCCTGCGGAGACGGAGCTGATGATACAACAACCTTTGAGTTCGATACAACCGTGGAGGTAGTCGAAAGAACCGTTTCGGTAACGTACAAGGCGACAGAGGGCGGTTCAATTATAGGTGAAACAAGTCAGAGCGCAACCATTACCAAGCCTTCCTATTTCTTTTCCGAGGTTACTGCAGTTGCCGACGAGGGATACGTATTCAAGGGCTGGAGTGACGGAAAATCCTCTGCTTCCCGAAGAGATATCCTATCAAGCTCAAGGGAATATACAGCTATATTTAAAAAGCTTTACACAATCACCTTTATAGCGGGTAAAGGCGGTACCATAAGAGGAAACCTCGTACAGGAGGTTGCAGAGGGAGATACCAACTTCTCCGTTACCGCTATAGCAAATCCCGGATACGAGTTTATAGGCTGGTCAAACGGTAGTATGAGTCCTATTTTAAGGGTGACTCCCGAGGAAGCTACCGAAGTAACGGCAAGCTTCCGTCCCGTGTCATTATCGTTGCCTGTAATCAATATTAATACGGAAAATTACGACCCTATTATTTCAAAGGAATTTTATATCAATTGCGAGGTTACCGTATCCAACACAACAGAAGAATTTACGCTTGAAAGCGAAAGCGGAAAAATAAAAGGACGCGGAAACACGTCATGGAAGAACGACAAAAAGCCATATCACCTCAAATTTAACAGCAAAGTAGACCTTTTCGGAAACGGAGCCGCAAAAGACTGGACTATCATTCCCAACCATACGGATTACAGTATGATAAGAAACTATCTTGCCTACTCTGCCGCCGCTCAGATGGAGACCCTTGGTGGTATGGGTGAAATGCAGTTTGTGGAATTGTATCTGAACGGTCAGTATGACGGTGTATATCTTATCTGTGAGCAGATCGAGCCCCACGAGGAAAGAGTTCAAATGAATACAGCAGAGGGGGTTCTTGATGCGGGTTACATTATCGAGCTTGACGGTCACAGTGAGGGCGACAGATTCGTTGTAAACAATAAATATTACACAATTCACACTCCAAATAATTACACAAAGGATCAAAAAAACTATATAGGTACATACGTTATAGATTGTTTGGAAGCTTTGAAAAACGGCAGCTGGAATGATATTATTGCCCTTATGGACGTAGAATCCTTTGCCGAATCTTATATAATCCACGAAATCCATAAGTGCTGTGACGTCGGATACTCCAGCTTCTATATGATAAAGGATGCGGGCGGCAAAATGAGATGCGGACCCGTGTGGGATTAGACCGCAGTCTCGGAAACGTATACAATAAGGCGGGCTCACAGGATCCCGAGGCTTTGTTTGCAAGCTACGAAAACGAATGGTTTGCAGGACTTTTAAAGCACGAGGAATTTGTGCAGATAGTATGTGAAAAGCTGGCTTATTACGAGGACACCTTAAGAAAAACCTACGAAGATTGCTTTGAATACGTACGTGCGCATCAGGATTCCTTTAACAGGAATAACGATAGATGGGATATTCTCGGCAAGGATCTCTATCCCAACCCCTCAAATCTTGTAAAAATCAAAACCTGGAAGGGTCAAGTAAACTTTGCGGAGGAATTTCTTTATACCAGCCTTGAATATATGCTTGAAACCTATCAGCCGGAAGAATAAAGAGTTAAATAAAAATGAGCAGATTTGAAATCTGCTCATTTTTTATTCAAGTATCTTTTTCCAGTTCGCATAAGAATCTATATAATATGTAGCAAGAGTCTTGACCTCTTCCCTTTCGCTCTCCGTTGTGTTTGCATCCTCTATTCCAACGGACACAAATCCGTTTGCGCTGAGGGTTCTTACAGCATAAACCGCATCCTCAAACACAGGAGTTTCCTCCTTATTTGTGCCAAGATAGCCTAGAGCGTGGTTATAAATGTCGGGAAAACGCTTTCCTCTGCCGACATCCTTGCAACAAAACACCTCGGAAAAATAGTCCGCAATGCCCAATCTTGAAAGAACTCTTTTCGCAAGGCCGGCATTGGTTGCAGAGGCTATACACATCCTGATTCCCTCGGACTTGAAGGATTCAAGCATATCCTTGACAAAGGGCTTTAATTCTACCGTATCGTAGTATTTCTCCATTATTGCATAGATTCCGCGGCTAATCTCCTCTATCGGAAGATCTATTTCGTATCTTTCGCACACATCATCGTATATGCTTGAAAGGCCGAGAGTCAAAAATCTGTCGCCAAGATCAGCGTCCGGCTCCTTTCCAAGACTTCTTATATAATCGCCGGGAGCGGTTTTCCAAAATCCCATTGAATCAATGAGAGTTCCGTCCATATCAAAAATAGCACCTTTGAATTTCATTATTCCTCATCTCCCGATACGCTGAAGCTTTTACTTACGGCTTCAAGATTATCAACGATTTTGAAAAGGCAACGGTAAAATACCTCTCTCTCCTCATCAGAAAGACCTGTTCCGCCGCCTATTACAGCCGCTCTTATTTTTTCGTTGAGCTGATTCATTATCTCTTTACCCGCATCAGTAAGAAAATAGCTGGAGCGGTATTTTTTGTTTTCTCCGTTTTCAAGAACCACGTATCCCTTTTCGCAAAGTGCGGAAAGAGTCTTGGAAACAGCTGCCTTATCCTCACAGCACAGCTGACAAAGATTGGTTGCCGTAAGTCCGTTTTCGGATTCTCCTATATAGAACAGACACATAACGTGGGAGCCCTTAAGACCGAACTCCTTTATGCCGTCTGATTTTATTTTTATAAGGTACTTGTACGCAAGTGAAATATACTTGGTAAACTCTTTAAACCGTCTTATCAATTATAAGCCCTCCCCAAAAATAAAACAATACGGTTATTATATCACATTTATTCTCCTTTTTGTTAAAATTCCCATAAAAAATATAATATTTTATTCACAAGTTTCCGATTTTTCCCCGCTTAAGGAAATGTCATAAATATCGTCAAAGGGAATTTTGGTTTTTACAATAGTTAAAACTCGCATGGTGAAATCTATATTCGACACCATTCCCTCGGTTTTTACGTATCCGTCTCCTTGATAGTATACCGCTTTGAGCAAAGCTCCCTTCTTGACCTTTAAAAGCTTATCGGAAAGTATTTCCGCCTTATATTCGGATAGCTCCCTTTTCTCGGACACGGTTTTCTCTTTATTCCTTACCATATCGTAATATCCCTTGAGGGATGCAAATGGCATAAATTGCTTTGCTCTGTCAGCTCTGTCACTCACCGCCGTTATGCCCTCCTATCAGCTTATTTCTCATTTGTCCGGTAGCCCTCTCTTCAAGGCTTGTTCCCTTTAAAATTGCATTCTTGCCGTATTTCTTTTTTATAGCTATTACGGTCTTTTGAAGATTACGCTCCTTTACCTCCTCGTCGCTATCTCCCATTATGTCAATAGTCAGTCCGTAATCGTCAGTAAGATTATTGAAGCCTATGTTTATCTTTCTTATGGGATAACCCCTTTTGACCTTTGAATCGAAATAATCAAGAAAATATTTTACGAGCTTTTTAGAGGAATTCGTATACTCCCCCAGCCTTTTTGTACCGCCTGCCGCATTTATTACATCCTTTGAGTAACCTACGTTCAAGGATATTGAGTTAGTAAGAAGCCCCTTGTCCACCAGGTCAAGAGAAAGCATATCCACCATTTCACGAAGGACTATTTTTGCATCGTCGTAATTATAATCTTCAAAAAGTATCTGACCGTTTGATATGGAGCTTGATTTTGTCTGATAGCTCTGTATATCTCTGATAGTACAGCTTTCCTCTCCGTGGGCGTGGTCGATAAGGAACTCCGCATTTACTCCGAATTCTTTATAAAGAGTCTTTTCACTCATGGCGCACACACCGAAAAGGTCGTAAACTCCATGCTTTTCAAGCCTTAATGCAATTCCTCTGCCCACATTCCATATATCGGTTATGGGACGGTGATGCCATATTTCTCTTTCAAAGGCAGCCTTGTCAAGAAATCTCATTCTGTTCCTTGCATACTTAGCCGTAATATCGAGGGCGACCTTAGCAAGAAACATATTGGTGCCCACTCCTGCCGTTGCGTAAATACCCGTTTCCTCAAGAACCTTGTCCATGAGCATTTTGGCAAGCTCCATTTCAGACATTCCGTATATCTTCATATAGTCGGTAAGATCTATAAAGCACTCGTCAATGGAGTAAACGTGAATATCCTCTTTGCTGATATACTTAAGATAAATTGAATAAATTTTAGCCGAATATTCCATATAGAGCTTCATTCTCGGCAAAGCCACTATATATTCAAGTCCGTCGGGAATTTCGTAAAGTCTGCATCTGTTTCTTACTCCGTGAGCCTTAAGAGAAGGAGATACTGCGAGACAGATCGCCCCTTTACCTCTTGCGGGATCGGCTACTACAAGATTCGTCTTCATAGAATCAAGCCCACGCTCAACGCACTCACAGGAAGCGTAAAAGCTCTTTAAATCTATACAAGCGTACATTCTTTCTTCCATAGCAATCCCTCCTTAAAGTATTCTTCTTATTATTGTAGCATAAATTAAAAGCTTAGTCAAATATCATATGACCTTTTTTTACGACACAAAAAGAGATAACCGCATAACAAGTGTCTGTCGATTATCTCCTTTATTCTTTAATTGTTTTTAAACGATAAGCTCATAGGATTCTTCAAGAATTCCGTTTTGGTAAGAAACGGTTTTCACCTCGTATTTTCCAAAGATAAGGAATAAGCGCTCCCCATTCACCTCAAGATATGATTCTTCGCTTTCGGGAGAGTTATTCAAAAGTCGGAATATGACCGCATCGCTGCCATATGCTTTTTTAACCGTATTTACGCTGATATGATCTCCGCCAACGGAAATTTCAAGCGCCTTTGTCTTCCTTGATTCCGTCGGAACGGGAAAAATATTAAGGGCGTACGGCTTTTGAACAAATTCCAACGCTCTTCTTTCAAGCTCTTCTCTCTTTGCAACCGTGAGCCTGAAGGAATATCTGCTCTCGCCTTGATCGATTTTAGCAGTAAACCTATCATCCGGAATAAGCTGCCTTTCACCAATGGGATGGGCGCAATAGGTCACACCGCGGGCAAGCGACGTATATAAGCTTCCGCTTTCGTAATGATTGCCGTATACTCCGTTATTAAGAAGAGCTACGCAGCCGTTATCCGTATCAACAGCCACAAATCTTCCCGCTACGTTTTCACGTCCGTCCATAAATAAGGGCTCCGTACCAAAGGGAACCTGACCTATAAGAGTACCCTCGGCCTCCAAAGGAAGCTTAAGCTTTACTATTCTGTCAATATCGCCCATATAAAGGGTAATATCAATATCTACATTAGGATTGTTCTTGTAAATTTTATAAAGGATCCTTGCCTTGGTGTTATCACATTCAAAAAACGCTTCTATTCCGAGATAGATGTCTCCGTCCTCAATGACCTGAACCGTCTTCATTCCCTTGAATACACCGTCGGGAGTTGTCATGGAAGAAAAGGCCTTTTCATTTGTACCGATTCTCTTCAGCTGTTCGCTGCTCATTCCCCAAGGGTCTGCGTTATCATCAAAGCTGCAAAGCCCGAAGCCCTTGCCTATATACTCCTTTCCGTTTATCCTGTAGGAGCTTAAAAGACCTGTTTTACTGTCTATCTCCACGTGCTTTTCACCGTTATCAAAAACAAAGCTATCGTATTTTTCAGCGTCTTTAGCCTCCGTGAAGTCCACAAAAACGCTGTAACGGGTAAGTGACATAGGCTTCATATCCGCCTTAAAAACGATTCTTTTTCTCCAGTCAAGATTGAGGTTGCTGTCTTCCTTTACCACCTGATATTTAACGGTATTACCCTTCGAATCCTTGAGTGTAATATGGGAGTGAATGCTTTGATTCCAGTTCTGATCGGCAAGCATAAATTCACATTCCACATTTTCACAAAGCTCATAAGGATGAGGATTGAAAATAACGATGGGGTATTCGCCCTCGGCAGCTGCAGGCTCTGCTGAAGAAAGGGCAAAATAAGCCTTTATCTTCGCCCTCTCGGCTTCGAGTATTCCATGATTTAAAAATCTTATGCCCGCATCCTCTCCGCACTGTACGGATGAGCCGGGTAGAATATCGTGGAATTCCGCATTAAGAAGATCCTCAACCGCATCTTGTATTTCCTTTTCCGGATATTCACTGAGCGCCCCTGTCAGATATGCCGCAGAGGATATTTTTTCCGCTAAGGAAATTTCATTTTCAAGCTGCGCATGAAGCTTTTTAACACGGTACATAGAGGTATAGCAGCCGGGCATGGAAATATGAAGGGACGTGTCTACTACATCGGTAGGATTGATCTCCGAAAAGAATTTTTCCGGAGTGGAATGAACGTATTCTACATTATCACCGGTAAGAAGCTGCTCGCTGATATCACGAAGGTCCCTCCTTGACGGTCCTCCGCCGTGGTTTCCGACACCCCAAAGAGCTGCGCAAACAGGAAAGTTTTGCAATTTTCCCTTGTCTCTTATGGCTCTTGCGCTTTTACCGAGAGACGAACCGTAGCCACCGTTGAGTCTTGTTGCCTTTATTTCACTTCCATCAAGCCCTCTCCATATAAACTGGTCGCTTGGCAATATCATCTCATGAGAAAATGGACGTGCAAACAAATAGCTGTCCTGACCGCACTTTTTAATTATCTGCACAAGTCCCACAGAATGACCGAAGGGGTCTAAATTTATAGCCGTAGTTGGGCATACTCCGAATTTTTCTTTAAAATAACGCTGACCCTCTCTTATTTGTCGTACGGCACTTTCTCCCGATATCATATTGCAATCGGGCTGAAGATACCATCCTCCCATTATATGCCATTTTCCTGCCTTAACAAGCTCTTGTATTTTAGCAAAAAGCGCAGGAGCGTATTCCTCCACGTACTTGTAAACGGTTACCTCATTGTGACAAAAGATATAATCAAATTCATCACAGAGCTTAACCGCAGAGTAAAATGTGGAAAGAGTTGCGCTGACTCCCTCAGGCCAGTCCCATTGCCATATCGGGTCTATGTGGGCGTTACATATCATATGTACTCTTTTTTTATTATCCATTTTATATTCTCCCTTACAGTGTAAGATAAACGGTTTAATTATTGCAGGATATTTCGCAGTTACATTCCATAACTGAGTCCTCGTTTATGATTTCTCCTATGGACTCGGCTATCAATTTGCCGCTTTTAATGTTTTTTACAGAGTCGATATGACCATTTACCGTTGCGTTAACGCTCGAGTACTCAAAAGATAGGTCGCAACCATCCATAGTGCAGTCTGTAAGAGTAAGATTTTCACAGTAGCAGAGGGGTTGAGTTCCCGTTATTTTGCAATTGACAAGGGTAAGATTTTTTGAAAACCAACCAAGATATTCTCCCTTCACGGTACAGTTTTCCACCCTTACGTTTTCCGAATGCCAGAACGCATCCTTAGTATCGAGAATACTGTTCTTAACCGTGAGATTTTTCATATACTGAAAGGAGTACTTACCCTCCATATTTACTGAATCAAGGACTACGTTTTCAGAATCGAGGAAAAGATAAAATCCGTCCATTTTCGAGTCCTTTACCGTAATATTATCACACTTCCAGCCAAATTCATCCGAGCGTATTTCACAATTTTCAAAGTATATATTCCTACACTGGCGAAGAAATTTTACAGAGTGGATTTTACAGTCCTTAAAATACCCATCATCGCAGTACCAAAAGGGCGCCCTTGCGGTATCCCTGAAAAGGGATGAGAAAGCTCTTACTCCCTTAGCGTGCCATATGGGATATCTTAATGAAAAATCGCATTTTCTGATTTCAATGTCTCTGCATTCCTTAAGAGCGCTTTCTCCGTCCTCTGCTCCTGCAAATGCGCAGCATTCAACCGTTACGCCCTTTAATCCATAAAGAGCTCGTTCTTCTCCAAAGCTTTTATTTTTAATGATTTTGTCCATTATTTTTTCCTGTTTTTTTTACATTTTATCATAATTTTTTCCTTATGTAAACACAAATGAATTAAAAAGCCCCCGTTTACATAAATAAAAAAGAAAAAATAAATATTGAATAGACATTCTTTTTATGCTAAAATAAGGTTATGAAATTTATAGAAACGGAGAGTGACTATGAGATTCTACGAAAATCCTCAAAAAACAAGTGAAAACCGTGAGAGGCCTCGCGCATATTATATACCCAAGGGAGTAAGTGAATTTACATCCTTAAACGGAGAATGGAAATTTGCTTATTACGAAAACTCCGATCTTGCAGCGCCACCGTACAAATGGGATAAAATTACAGTTCCGTCCTGTTGGCAAATGAAGGGGTACGACGAGCCCAACTATACGAATATCAACTTTCCCTTCCCCTGCGATCCGCCGTACGTTCCTAACGTAAACCCTGTTGGAATATATAAGCGTGAATTCGAAATTACAGACACGTCTATGCGCTTTTATGCTGTTTTTGAAGGTATCTCCAGCTGTGGAGAGCTTTACATAAACGGTCAGTACGTGGGATTTACGCAGGGCAGCCATTTACAAAGCGAATTTGATATTACCTCCTTTATAAAAAAGGGTGAAAACGAAATTCTTGTAAAGGTCTATAAGTGGTGTGTCGGCAGCTACATTGAGGATCAGGATATGTTCCGGTTAAACGGCATATTCAGAGACGTATATATTCTTAAAAGACCCGAGGATCATGTAAGAGATTTTACAATACGTAGCGAGGGAAACGATACAATCATCGTAAAAACAGACCGTTGGGCGGATATCCGCTTATACGACGGTGAGCTTCTTATAGGAGAATCACATTCACGCTATCACGAATTTAAGGTAAAGGAGCCTAAGCTCTGGAATGCGGAAAAGCCCTATCTTTATACCGTTGAAATCGAATATAAGGGAGAAATAATAACCCAAAGGGTCGGTATCCGCGAAATTACCATTTCACACAAAAACGAAATAATGGTAAACGGACGCCCGATTATCATAAAGGGTGTAAACCACCACGACGTTCATCCAACAAACGGATGGTGCCTTACCGACAGCGAAATATACGAGGATATTTTGAAGATAAAGGAGATCAATGCAAACGCCATAAGAACGTCTCATTATCCCCCATCACCCAAATTTCTCGAATACTGTGACGAAATAGGTATATACGTAATTCTCGAAGCAGACAATGAGGCTCACGGCTTTATTTACAGGTATCCAACCTATAAATATGAATACGACATGGAAGAAAACGAGTGGCCTGCCACGGACCCCAAATGGCTCAAGGAACACGTTTCCCGTGCTGAACGAACCTATGCAAGAGATAAGAACCATCCGTCCGTCATTATGTGGTCCGTTGGTAATGAATGCGGATACGGTCCCAATATCGAGGCTATGGCGGAGTTTTTCCGCTTAAACGATCCATCAAGGCTTATTCACTCGGAAAGCGCTTCTCTTCTCGGTAAGGACAGCGATAATCTGAGCGTTTACTCAAGAATGTATCCATCCGTTGACGAGCTTCGTGAGTGGGCGGAAAAGAATAAATTCAATAAGCCCATTTTCCTTTGCGAATACTGTCTTTCTCAGGGTAACGGCGCAGGAGATATATGGGAATACGTGAACCTTTTCCTTAAATATCCCCAAATTTCAGGCGGATGTATCTGGCAATGGGCCGATCACGGTCTTACAAAGAACGGAAGCGTGACCTACGGCGGAGATTACCCCTCGGAAATGGTACACAGCGGAGCGTTCTGCTGCAACGGAATTGTTTTCAATGACAGAAGCTATAAGGCTGCATCCCACGAGCTTAAGGCTGCGTATCTCCCCATAAGATTCAAATATGAGGATGGAGAAATCACGGTAACAAACTATTTTGATTTTACATCCCTTAAGGAATACAGCTTAAGATACAGAATAAGAGTGGATGAGGTTACTGTTGAGGAAAACACTATCCAGCTTTCCATTCCGCCAAAGCGCAGCTTACGCTATAAGCCGAAAAAGGCACCGACCATGTGCTCATACGGAGCAAATATTGATTTAACCCTTATTTCTCCCGAAGGCAAGGAGCTTGGAACTCTTACGCAAAAGATACCCGTCAAGGTATACAGACCTGAAAAATCAGACACTCCCCTTGACGAAAAGGACATTAAGGACCTTGACTATCTCGTTTACATAAAGGGCAGAGGCTTCGAATACCGATTCAACAAGACACTTGGAAACTTTGACTCTATTAAGGTGAACGGCAAGGAAATCCTACACTCCCCAGTAAAAATCGGCGCTTACAGACCCCTTATGGAAAACGATCTCGTAATGGCAGAATGCTATACGACCAAGACCGAGGCGAGGGGTGAAAACATCAACTATACCTTTAATAACGTAAGAAAGGTAACCGTTAAAGAAAACCAGATTTTAACCGAGGGAGTTCTTGCAGGTGTATCACGCAAACCGTTCCTTGAATACACACTAAAGTACACATTTTTCAAGAACGGTAGGGTAAAATCCGACATTTCCGTATCTGTAAGCGAGCGTGCTCCATGGCTTCTCCGCTTTGGATTCGAATACTCCTTCATCAAGGATATAAAGACGTTTGAATACTATGGTCTCGGCCCATACGAAAACTTACCGGATATTTGCCACCACGTGCGTGAGGATAAATTCAAGAGCACCGCAAAGAACGAATACGTTAATTACGTAATTCCTCAGGATCACGGCAACCATATGGGTGTAAAATATGCGGAGATCGGCAAGGAGATCCGATTTGATACGGACAGCTCCTTCGTTTTAAACGTTTCCCAGTACTCAATCAACCAGCTTGACAAGGCAAAGCATCAGAACGAGCTGACCTCTCCCTTTGCAACCCACGTGCGAGTTGACTATAAGGTATCCGGCACAGGCTCATCCTCCTGCGGTCCCTGGGTGCGTGAGTGCAACCGCATAAC
>JAFVYY010000023.1 GCA_017508405.1 Clostridia bacterium | reverse complement strand
CGTCGAGTCGGTCGTGTGTCTCACACGACGGCTCGACAACTAAGTTCGCCTACGGCGAGTGAAGTTGCTGCGCAGTGAAGTTCACTGCGTGAGTGAAGTTTCGCCTGACGGCGAAGTGGGGCGAACTTAACTTCACTTTGCGAGTGGAGCGAGCAAAACTTCACTGTAAGCGTAGCGAACAACTTCACTTTTGCAAAGCAAAAACTTCACCGAAAGTCAGGAACAAATGAGAGTTTTGAGCAAGACTCAAAAATGCATTTTACAGCAGTTTGGTGTAACATATCGAATATACAATCATGAAAATGAGGTAATAAATGCGATATTTCAAGTATAAAAACACTAAGAAAAATATGGATAATGCTTTGAAAGAGCAATACTTGACTTTGACAAAAGACGAACAACGCACTGTTAGAAAAGAGAAACTTTGGCGAAGATGCAGTAGCATAGTTGTGTTTATAATCTTTTTCTCCTGTATGTTCGCTTCCATATATCTTCTCAAAATAATACCCCATCCAAGCAACCAGTGGTTAGAGATTCTCGTTGTTTTAGGAAAAGTAATCGCTGGATTTGTCTTGCTCATGGTTAGTGGATTTTTGACCTACGGAATAACATATCCTTTGTGGAAAAAGGTTGAGTCGTTCAATATCCCTTTAATGAAAAAAGAGTTTTTTTCAAAAGCATGTGCACATTTGCGAGATTACTATGGACTGCAAGAGCCATACATTATAACGAAATGTTATGATTCGACCGATGGAAATTTCAAAAATCATGATGTGTGTATATTTGTCGTTAATGATGAACTTCGCATTACTACCGACTTGATTCGAGGATTCCTTCACGGACATAGAGATTTAGGGTGCTACGCATTCAAACGAGATGAAATAGTAATTTCAAAGAAATGCGAAAATAATCTTTTGATTGTCGAACTTAAAGCAGAAGATACCATTTTTCTGATGGGATACCGAGCAAAAAGGTTTGTAGAAAATAGTTTTCTATCAAGAACAGATGATAAATAAATATACCTTTTGGCTTTACAACCCCCGTTTTCGGCACAAAAATATACCTTTTGGTCTTATGACCCATGTCGAGAGCGGCGTTTGTCTTACTCGAGAGTGATATATCCGCACGGAATATATGTTTTCTGTATTTGAAATCGAAAACGTCTAAAAACAAACTCAGGTATTCCGAAAAATCCGAAGTGATTATTAATGCATAAGCTTCGAATATAAAAATCAACAATTTGAAACGAGGAATAAAAATATGCTAATGGTTTTTTACGGTCTTACACTTGCCGTTGGACAGAAAACAAGAGAATATATGAGGTCACGAGGCTTCAGAGTTATAAACAAAGTCGTATGTGAGGATAAGGATACTCCCGTTCAGTCCTATTTCGTTAAGAGGGTGCTTAGCGACAAGACTCAAATAGATTCATGTGATTTTAAATACCGTACCAATTACGGCTTTACGGGCTTTAACAAAAAGGATATTTTTGATGCCATATACGGAAATGAAAACGCTATCCTTGCAATGACAAGCGAAAATATTGAGTTCCTGCAGCATATAAAAGCGGGATACGGAGACGCAGTGCCCGTAATCGGCGCCTATATAAGCTTAGAAGCTCAATTGGAGCTGATAGATTCCTTGGGACTCTCCGATGAGGAAAAGAAATCCCGCTTGAATATGGGCGTTATAGCAGCGAACGTTATGGTTGAAAACAGATATTTGTTCGACGACATTCTCATTTACGGCGGAGAAACCACCAAATTTAATTTTTCCGCCATTGAAAAGCAGCTTGACTCTTTCATTGAAAAGGCGAGAGAAAAACAAAAGAGATTCTTGGATGCTACCTATGTTGAAGCTCCGTATCAGGGAAGCGAAAATTTTGTTTTCTTGAGCTATTCTCATAAGGATAGAAAAACAGCTAACGAGCTTCTTGCATTTCTTCAGTTTAACGGTATAAGAGTTTGGTACGATGCCGGTATTCCCGCAGGAGATAACTGGATGAACGTAATAGCGGATAAAATCACAAAATCCTCGGCAGTTATTCTTTTGAGCAGCGAAAATGCCGTACCGTCGGAGCACGTGCAAACGGAGGTTCACACAGCCCTGCGATTAAGGAAAAAGCTTATAAAAATAAATCTTGACGAATCAAAATTCGATTCGGGGATAGAAATGTATCTTTATTCCCTGAATCAGTTGAATTACAATGAAATCTCATATGAAAATAAAACGTCTATTCTGAGCAGCCTTTCCGAATTAGGCACAAAAAAATCCGTAGAGAAGATTGAGGAAAAGGAGATAACCGTATGAACAAAATATCAAACGCGGTAGAAAAGCACAGAAGACTTATACTTGATGCGGAAAGATATATTTGGAATAATCCCGAAACGGGATACAAGGAGGTAAAAACCTCAAAATATTTGGAGGATGCCTTTGAGTCCTTAGGCTATGAAATAGTCCGCGCAGAGGGAATAACAGGCTTTTATACGGTTATCGATACGGGAAAAGAGGGACCCGAGGTGCTTGTCCTCGGTGAGCTTGACTCTGTAATATGTCCATCCCACAAGGATGCAGACCCTGTAACCGGAGCTGTTCATTCATGCGGGCACAATGCCCAAAGCGCAACCCTTTTGGGGATTGCGGCGGCGCTTACCGAGGAAGGGATACTTGACGGACTGTGCGGAAGAATAAGGCTTTGCGCAGTTCCGGCAGAAGAGCTTCTTGAAATAGAATTCCGCAAGGAGCTTAAAAAACAAGGTAAGATCAAATATCTCGGAGGCAAGAGCGAATTTTTGCACCGCGGATATTTTGATAACGTGGATATTGCATTTATGGTTCATACAGCGCCGGGATACGGATGTAACGCCGGCTCTGTAGGATGTATTGCCAAAAACGTTATTTACAAGGGGGTTGCGGCTCACGCAGGAGGCTCTCCCTGGGACGGAAGAAACGCCCTCTATGCAGCGAACTGCGGTATAAATGCGGTTAATGCCCTTCGTGAAACCTTTAAAGATGCTGACCTTATAAGATTCCATCCCAGTATAACTCACGGCGGAGATATGGTAAATGCCATTCCCGAAAGGGTACAGATGGAAAGCTATGTTCGAGGCAAAACCTTTGATGCCATAGTAAAGAACAATGAAAAGATCAACAGAGCCTTAATAGGCGCTGCCCTTTCAATGGGCGTTAATGTTGAAATTATAGATATGCCCGGATATGCTCCTCTTGTAAATGATAAAAATATGATAGCCGTAGCAACCGATGCCGCCAAAATGGTTGGTATAGAATTCAACCCCGACGGCAACGTAAGCTCAGGTAGTACGGACATGGGCGATCTTTCCACCATTATGCCTGTAATACACCCATATTCCGGAGGCTCCACGGGAACGGGTCATGGTAAGGATTTTTACGTAACCGATCCGGAGGCGGCTTGTATAACCAACGCAAAATGGCAGATATGTATGCTTAAAATTTTGCTTGAAAATAACGGAGAAAGAGCTAAAAGGGTAATCAGCGACTTCAAGCCCCTTTTTGCATCAAAGGAAGAATTTCTCGCCTTTCAGGACAGCTTGAACACCTGTGGCGACAGAATAGTATATAGTGACGGCAGACTTGCAGAGGCAAAGCTTTAAATATGGTAATTAAAGGAGAACATTATGACAAAGGTATCATTCCCATACGGAAAAGAGCATATTACCTACGACTTCGCAGGAGAGGATTTTAAAGGAACGCTTGTTTCCAAGCTCCACGATTATAAGCCCGAAAAAACGGGTATAGATCTCATTAAGAGCGCTATGGAAAATCCCGTAGGCTCGGAAAAGCTTTCTGTCCTTGCCAAGGACAAAAAGAAAATCGTAATTATAGCAAGCGACCATACAAGACCGGTACCCAGCAAAATTATTATTCCTCCCATGCTTGAGGAAATAAGAAGCGTAAATCCGGATGCGGATATTACCTTTTTAATAGCCACAGGCTGTCACCGTGACACTAAAAAGGAGGAGCTTATTGAAAAGTTTGGTGAGGAAATAGTAAAAAATGAAAAAATCATAGTGCATGACTGCGCTGACAGAGATAATCTTGTAAAGATAGGTATCTTACCATCCGGTGGAGAGCTTTGGATAAATCGCCTTGCCTATGAAGCTGACTTGCTTATTTCCGAGGGCTTCATTGAGCCTCACTTTTTCGCAGGCTTTTCGGGCGGAAGAAAGAGCGTTCTACCCGGCGTTGCCGCAAGGGAAAGCGTTCTTGCCAACCATTGCTCCGAATTTATTGCCCATCCAAGAGCAAGGACGGGTATCCTTAACGGAAATCCCATTCACGAGGATATGCTTTGGGCGGCTAAGGCAGCAAAGCTTGCTTACATAGTAAACGTTGTTATAAACGAAAAGAAGGAAGCTATATATGCCGTTGCGGGAGATGTGGAAAGGGCGCATCTTGCAGGCTGCGATTTCCTTTCAGGTCTTTGTCAGGCGAAGCCTATAATGTCAGACGTGGTTATTTCCACAAACGGCGGATATCCCCTTGACCAGAATATCTATCAGGCTGTAAAGGGTATGACAGCTGCAGAAGCTACCGTTAACGAGGGCGGTGTAATCATAATGCTTGCCAAGTCCAACGACGGTCACGGCGGAGAGGGCTTTTACCGTCAGCTGGCGGATGAGCCGAATATTGACAAGACAATGCAGATATTCTTGGACAGGGGCAGAAATGAAACCGTGCCGGACCAGTGGCAGACACAGATCTTTTTAAGGATTCTTAAAAGAGCAACTGTCATTTACGTGTCCGATGCCGATGATCAGCTTGTCCGTGACCTTCATATGACCCCTGCAGGCAGTATCGGAGAAGCACTTGAAATTGCAAAATCAATTTTGAATAAAAGTAATCCATCCGTTATCGCCATTCCCGATGGCGTTGCGGTAATGGTTGTTGATAATTGAAAGGAGAAGTAAAAAAATGAAGTACTTAACATTTAGCTATGATGACGGTGTAACACAGGATATACGCTTGGTAGAGCTTTTTAACAAATACGGTATGAAATGTACCTTCAACCTTAATTACGGTCTTCTCGGTATGGACGGATATCTTGACAGAGAGGGTACAAGAGTTGACCATATAAAGGTAAAGCCCGAGGATGTAAAGCACATTTACGAGGGACACGAGGTTGCCGGACACGGACTTACCCATCCTTGTCTTGCCCGTCACACGGATGAAACCATTATTTACGAGGTTGAAACAGACAGAGTAAAGCTTTCCGAGCTTTGCGGATATGACGTTGTTGGATTTGCCTATCCCGGCGGAGATTATGACAGACGCGTATCCCAAATCATAAAGAACAATACGGGTATAAAGTATTGCCGTACAGTTACGTCGACCCACAGCTTTGAGCCTCAGGATTATTTGCATGAATTCCATCCGTCCGTGTACCATCATAAGGAATGGGATAAAATGTTTGAGCTTGGCGAAAAGTTCTTGAATCTCAAGGATGATCCGTTAACTCCCGCCGTATATTACGTATGGGGACACGGATACGAGTTTGATATTCATAATACATGGGACAGATTTGAGGAATTTCTTAAAATGATGTCGCAGGCAAAGGACGTAAAGTTTGTAACAAACAAGGAAGCCTTGCTCGGCTTGAAATAATTTAAAATGGAAAATAAAGCTTTTAATATAAAATTTCTCGGCACCTGCGCCTGCGATTTTTCGCCTAAGCTTGAAAACGAATATAAGGACAGCTTCGGTATAAACGAGCGCAGAGCGTCATCAGTGCTTCTTTGCGGTAAATATCTTATTGATGCAGGTATGCATATACTTGATTCGATTCGTATAGCAGGCGTTGACGTAAGTATGATTACAGATATTTTTGTAAGTCATACTCACTCCGACCACTTCGACTCTGAAAATATAGAAAAAATAGCAAAAAACTCAAAAAACCCCCTAAGAGTGTGGATAAGAGAGGATGCCAACGTTCCAAAATCAGATAACGTAGAGTACGTAAGAATGACACCCTACGTAAGATATGAGGTTGAAAAGGACGTATTTGTAACCGGAGCTGTTGCCAACCATGATCCCGATGCCGCCCCTCAGCATTTTATTCTGGAAGCAAACGAAAAAAAGCTTTTCTACGGCTGCGACGGTGCGTGGCTTATTACAAGGACTTATAATTTTATAAAAAGAGCTGATTTTGACGTTGCAATTTTTGATGCAACAATGGGAGATTATAACGGAGATTACAGAATAGGTGAGCATAATTCTATTCCAATGCTTCGTGTAATGCTTCCGTCATTAAAGGGAGAAAGGGCTATTACGGATAAAACAAAGGTCATATTCTCACACATAGCTCCGTCACTTCACAAGACCCATACGGAAATTGTGAAAACAGCAAAAGAGCTTGGCGCTTCGGTCGCCTACGACGGAATGGAAATAATCCTTTAAAAGGGGAATAAAATGTCAGTATTTGAAAAAAGCAAATGGATATATGCCAAGTGTGAAAAAACAGCCGACCAATATACGGAATACGTGAATATACTCGAGGGAGTGTATGAAAAAGCAGTTATTAATCTCTCATGCGACACGGATTATACACTTTATATAAATGGAAAATATGTGTCATCCGGTCAATATGGGGATTTCGAGCATTATAAGATATACGATACGGTAGATATTACCTCATATTTAAGCGGTAATAAAAACGCTGTAAAAATTCTTCTTTATTACTGCGGCGTAAATACTCAGCGATATAGAAAAGGCGAAAGCGGACTTATATACGAAATAATCGCAGACGAAAAAACAGTGTGCATAAGTAACGAAAGCACCCTGTCAAGGGTAAACCCCGCATACAAAAGCGGTAATATGCGTTACGTCAGCCGTCAGCTCGGCTTTACCTTCAGCTACGACGCAACGAAGGAGAATGAAAAGGGTTATTTACCTTCGGTAAGTGTGGATAAAACCGCGAATTTCTTCCCTCGCCCCATTAAAAAGCAAGAGGTTTTAGAAAGAGTCAAAATAAAAGAAATCAAAAAGGAAAGCTGGGGCTATCTTATTGACCTCGGTTGCGAGGTGGTTGGATTTGCTACCCTTGATATTATATCAAAGGGAGAAAATCAGCTCACAGTAGCCTATGGAGAAAGCCTTGATAATGGCAGAGTGCGCGCAAAAATTCATGACCGTAGCTTCTTTTTTGAGTATAAAGCGAAAAACGGACGTAATATTTTTACTGATCATATGCTACGTTTGAGCTGCCGTTATATGGAAATTATAACCGACGGAGAAATAGAAATTAATTACGTCGGCATTTTACCGCAGGTATATGAGGTATCGGAAAACGAGCGTATAATCGATGTACCCCTTGATAAAAGCATATACGATATCTGCGTAAATACGTTAAAGCTTTGTATGATGGAGCATTACGTAGACACACCGTGGCGAGAGCAATGTCTTTACGCCTTTGATTCCAGAAACCAGATGCTTTGCGGATATTACGCATTCAAGGATGGAAACAGAGATTACGCAAGGTCAAATCTCATTTTGATTTCCGAGGACAAGCGTGATGACGGTCTTTTGTCAATTTGCGCTCCCTGCGGAACGTCCCTTGCCATCCCATCGTTTTCACTTTATTATGTAATCGAAATGCTTGAGTATGCCGTTTACACAGGTGACACATCACTTATAAAGAAATACAGATATAAGCTTGAGGGTATTCTTGACGAGTTTATGAGTAATAGCGAAAACGGGCTTATAAAGAAATTTGAAGGAAGGGAAATGTGGAACTTCTATGACTGGTCAGAGCATCTCAGCGGCGCTCTTTACGGTAATGAAAAGCCCATTCCCGATCTTATACTAAACTGCCTTTTTATTCTTGCCCTTGATAGCTATTCGAGAATGTGTAAAATGGCGGATATCTCTTTTAAATACGGTGATCTTACAGAAAAAATGAGAGCTTACGTGAGAAATGAATTCCTTTGTGAAAACGGTATTTTCACTCTTCATAAGGGAATGGAGCAGTACACCGTTCTCGGTAACTCTTTAGCTGTGCTTTGCGGAGCGGCATCCCATAGTGAATCCGTACAGATCTGCGACAGCATTGTAAAAAATAAGCTTACTCCGTCTTCCTTAAGCATGAATATATGGAAATACGAAGCTATGATGCTTACGGATACGGAAAAATATAAGAATTATATTTTGGATGAAATAAGAAACAACTATAAAAAAATGATAGATAGCGGCTCCACTACCGTGTGGGAAACTCTTGAGGGCTCGGAAGCATTCGGCAATGCGGGTAGCCTGTGCCACGGTTGGAGCGCCGTGCCTATATACGTATATAACAAGCTCGGCATAGTAAAGCAGTAAAGGAGAAAATAATGAAGCCCTGTCCATATGCAAAAAAATGCAGCGGATGCCAGCTGCAGAATCTTGAATATAGAGAACAGCTTTCTATGAAACAGGTCAAGCTCATTAAGCTGCTTGGTAAGTACGGCCACGTGGAAGAAATCATAGGCATGGAATATCCGTATTTTTACAGAAATAAGATTCAGTCCGCATTCGGCATTAAAAACGGTAAAATAATATCGGGACTATATCAGTCCGCAACCCATAGAATTACGTCTGTTAACGGATGTATGCTTGAGGATAAGTGCGCAGAGCCCATTGTAAAAACCGTAAGAGAGCTTTGCCCCTCCTTTAAGATAAAAGCCTACGATTTAAACACAGGGTCGGGTTTTTTAAAGCATATTTTAATAAGAAAAGGCTTTTTCACAGGAGAAATTATGGTGACACTCGTTACTGCAAGAGGTGACTTCAAGTCGAAGCGCTCCTTTGTAAACGAGCTTTTGCGCCGCCATCCCGAGATAACTACGGTTGTATGGAACATAAACCCTACGGAAACTCCCTTAATGTTAGGTGAGCATAGCGAAATTTTATACGGAAACGGCTATATTACAGACACCCTGTGTGGACTATCCTTCAGAATCAGCCCCCGCTCCTTTTATCAGATAAATCCTGTTCAAACGGAAAAGCTTTATTCCAT
>JAFVYY010000022.1 GCA_017508405.1 Clostridia bacterium | reverse complement strand
GCTTTTTTATATCCGTTAGTGCTTCTGCCAAACATAACTACGTGACCTGCATAAATCTTTGAGAAGAACGGCACGTAATTGGTTGCAACCCACGCCCAAGTTAAAAATCCGTCAAATTGGTCGGCGTAAGGCTCAGCATTACACTCACTTGTGAATATGCAATTATCATTGCATTCTTCCTTGAGGCGTGACATTATATTCTTGTAGGAGCGTACCCACCAAGAGCCGCCGCCTCCCTCGTGGTTATGATAGGGAGCGCAGCATAAATTCGCATCGGATGCGCTGACCTGATCAAGATAAACGCCATCAACGTGACATTCCTTTGACATTTTTCTGATAATTTCTGCAAGTGCCTCACGCCAAATATGACTTGACGGACACATTACGGCAAGCTGACAAAGTGAGCCGTCCGGCTCGTGTGAGGCGTAGGTTTCGATACATAATTTACCGTTTACGTCAAGGGTTGCTCCCGCTGAAAATTCTCTTTCAAACTTTTCGGTTGAAAGATCGCTCGTTCTTGTATCAACAAGGCGGGCATTGATATAAGGCATTACGTATACGTTGTTTTCGTGAAATTCATCAATGCTTTCCTTAAATCCGTCCTTTACGGGAAAATAGTAGGGATAGTCATTGTTAAAGGGGATTTTATGCCAGTTGTAAATATGATAACCAACAGGGAGACCGAGCCTTTTTGCAAATTCAATAGGCTTGTTTTTCCAATCGTCGGGCTTTGGAGGAACAAGGCTTCTTAAAGAAATCGGAACAGGCTCAGCTAAAGGATTGTCATCGTTAGGCATCCAGTCCATAATCCAAACAGGAAGATCCTTAAACCAACCGGAAGTATCGTATCTGCCGATTGGCGCATACCATTCTGCGTGATTTTTAACATATTCCTCGTATATACATGCCATATCGTACCAGTCACCGTCCAACACCCTCATAACGACCTTTCCAACCGACTCAAAGGAGTTGTACGCTTTTCCCATTGAGGTAGCGGGATATTCAAATGAAAAGCTTCCTTCTCCGTGTCTTGCCATATCGCATCTCATATCGCATCTTTCTGCGGTTGGGGAATGTACGGCTACATAAAGTCCGTTTGATTTTTCTTTTGTTGGCTCATAAATTCCAAGCACGGGACAAACGCAACCGAATCCGTTAGGATAATGGGAGTTCCAATGTACCTCTTTTTCGTAAGCGTTATCGAATATCTGACCGCTCGCCTGCGGAATAAACAAATGGGGCTTTTCATATCCGACAAAGGAGATTGACGGAACGGATGCGGAAAGCACCGTATGGTCGGGAGAATCGTTTATAACCTGTAAGCCAAAGGTGATTTCATCTGCTCTGTAAGCTCTTAAGGTAATAATTACACGAATAGGCAGCGAACGGGGAAATTCGAAAACCACACGAAGCTCGTTTTTGCCGCTCCATACGTTAACGTTATCCCAGCCTTTCTCGGATGAAAAGCTTTCTACCTCATCTGTTTTGAGATTTTTTATCTTAAGAGTGGTCATAGGATTTACGCAAGGCTCATCTATC
>JAFVYY010000021.1 GCA_017508405.1 Clostridia bacterium | reverse complement strand
GTAACCGATGTTCTTGATATTCTTGTAATATGCTTTAAGGAAACAAGATAGCTTCTGTGGGTTTTGTAGAAGGTATTTGACAGTTTTTTCTCAAAAGAGGATATATTTTCCTTTACCCTGTGTTCGCCATTTGCCGTATAACTGGTAATGTAATGGAGGTAGGCTTCACCGTACCTTATATCTCTTTCATACAGCTTTACGGTTTCACCGTCGCAGTTGATTATTACGGATGGCGGCTCTACAAGAAGCTTTTCCACTGCCTTTCCCATAACCTCATTAAGCTTTGTTACTGACACGGGCTTAATAAGATAATGAAGGGCATCGACCTCGTATCCCTCACCGCAGAATTCAAAATGAGAGGTAATAAATATTATCTCGCCATTAAAGCCGTCGCGACGGAGCTTTTTAGCAAGCTGTATACCGTCCATATTCTTCATTTCAACGTCTAAAAGAAGAATATCATAGGCACTGTTCTCTGTGTATTCGAAAAGAAAGGCTTCCGCAGAGGAAAAGGTAGATACCTCTGCCGTATGCTCGCCTTTGTGAAAGAACTTTTCAACTTGGTCCTTCAAGGAGGAAGCAATATTTATTTCGTCATCACATATGGCAATATAGAATTTCATATTACTCCTCTCCATATCAATTAAATGCTTTCAAGTATATCGGATAAAATGTAGTTGCTGACAAAAAATCCCTTCGGGGTGAAGGCGAAATTGCCGTGTTTTTTGACTACGTGACCGCTTTTTTCGTACATATTCAGCTTTTTATAGCGTTTTTCAAATCTTACGCCAAAGCGATTTTCGAACTCTTCCGGGGATACCCCATCGGAAAGGCGAAGACGCAGCATTACGTATTCGTCCATTTTTTCTTCCTCGGTTAACTCATACTCCGTTTCGTGAAGCTTAACAGGATTATTCCCCTCGCATATCGCATTAACGTATTCGTCTATACTTTCGCTATATGAATAGCGCACTCCGTCAATACAGGAATGAGCGGAGGGTCCGAATCCGAGGTAGTCCTGTGACGTCCAATATTTCAAATTATGGACACATCTGCCGCCTTTTTTAGCAAAATTACTTATTTCATACTGCTCATATCCCTTTGCCGCAAGCTTGTTACAAAGAGCCTCGTACATTTTATACTGCTCCTCTTCATCGGGTAAAATAAGGGTATCTCTTATTTTATAGAAATTAGTATTTTCCTCTATTTTAAGACAGTAGGCAGATATATGCTCCGGCTCAAAGTCAGCCACAGTATCAAGGGTTTTTATAAAATCGTCGGTTTTCTGATCAGGAAGAGCATACATAATATCAATATTTATATTTTCAATTCCCGCTTCCCTGAGTATACGATAGCTTTCCTCAAACCCATCAAGAGTGTGAATCCTGCCAAGTACATTAAGCTCTCTGTCGTTTACGGACTGGAGCCCTATGCTAACTCGATTTATACCGATTTGCTTATATGCCTTCGCCTTTTCCTCGGTAACGGTACCCGGATTTGCTTCAAGAGATATTTCACAGCTTGGCGTAAGACGGAAGCCTTCGTTTATAGCCGAAAAGACATTCTTTATTAATTCAACCGACAGAATCGACGGTGTGCCGCCGCCTAAAAATACGGTGTCCACCTCTCTGTCCTTATAAAGCTCCCCTTCTTTCTTTAAATGCTTGCATAAAGCATCCGTATAGCGTTCAATTCCCCCGTTTGCAACGCAACCGAGGGAATAGAAATCGCAATAATTACATTTTTTTACACAAAAGGGGATGTGGATATATAAGCCTAAATTTTTCATTTTTCGCTATCATCCAGCTTAAGAACAGCCATAAACGCTTCGGGAGTAACCTCAACCGAGCCGAGACGACGCATCTTCTTTTTACCTTCCTTTTGTTTTTCAAGAAGCTTTTTCTTACGGGTAATATCACCGCCGTAGCACTTGGCAAGAACGTCCTTACGGAGAGCTCTTACGGTTTCTCTCGCTATTATCTTGGAGCCTATCGCTGCCTGAATAGGAATTTCAAAAAGCTGACGTGAAATATTGTCCTTAAGCTTCTCCGCTATTTTTCTTGCTCTTGCGTAAGCCTTTTCTGAGTGAACGATAAAGGTAAGGGCATCAACGACCTCTCCGTTCAAAAGGAAGTCGAGCTTAACAAGGCTGCTTTCCTCGTAATCCGCAAATTCGTAGTCAAGGGATGCGTATCCGCGGCTTCTGCTCTTTAACGCATCGAAAAAGTCGTATACAATCTCATTCAAGGGAAGAATATAGTGAAGCTCTACTCTTGTAGCATCAAGGTATTTCATATCCTTGAATATACCGCGTCTATCCTGACAAAGATCCATGATTCCGCCAACAAACTCCGTAGGAGTAATGATGTTGGCTCTTACGGTAGGCTCATAAGCCTTTGCAATGGTATCGGTGGGCGGATAATTGGAAGGGTTATCTATATACACGGTCTCGCCATTGGTCTTCAGTATCTTATAAATAACGCTGGGGGCTGTGGTTATCAGGTCAAGATTGAATTCTCTTTCCAATCTTTCCTGCATTATCTCCATGTGAAGAAGTCCAAGGAAGCCGCAGCGGAATCCGAATCCGAGAGCAATCGACGTTTCAGCCTCGAATGAGAGCGCCGCATCGTTTAGCTTAAGCTTTTCAAGAGCATCACGAAGGTCATTATATCTTGCTCCGTCAGCGGGATATATACCGGAAAATACCATCGGAAGAGCTTCTTTAAAGCCCGCAAGAGGCTCATTTGCTCCGTTTTCAGCATGGGTAACCGTATCACCGACCTTTGTTTCGGAAACGGTCTTTATGCTGGCTGTAATATATCCAACCTCGCCTGCCTTAAGCACCTCACCCTTTTCGAGTCCGAGAGCGTTTAAGTACCCAACCTCAACGACATCATAGGTTGCGCCTGTAGACATCATCTTGATCTTATCTCCTGCACGGAGTGTACCGTCCATAACACGAACGTAAACCACAACGCCAAGATAAGCATTGTAATGTGAATCAAAAATAAGGCATTTAAGAGGAGCGTTTTCATCTCCCTTTGGAGCAGGAACATTCTCAATAATGGCATCAAGAACCGTATCTATATTAAGTCCTACCTTAGCGGAAACCGCAGGACAGCCCTCGGCTACTATACCTATTACGTCCTCAATCTCCTTACGTACTCTTTCCACGTCTGCGCTTGGCAAATCGATCTTGTTTATAACCGGTACTATCTCAAGGTCGCAATCAACGGCAAGATATGCGTTTGCAAGGGTCTGTGCTTCTATACCCTGTGTGGAGTCAACCACAAGGAGAGCGCCCTCACAGGCGTTTAACGATCTTGACACCTCATAGTTAAAGTCAACGTGACCGGGGGTATCAATAAGATTAAGAACGTATTCTTCTCCATCCTTATGAGTATAGTTTATTCTTACGGCTCTTGCCTTGATGGTAATTCCTCTTTCCTTTTCAAGATCCATATTATCAAGGATCTGCTCCTCCATCTCACGCTTGGAGACAGCGTTTGAATATTCAAGTATTCTGTCGGCGAGGGTAGACTTACCGTGGTCGATATGAGCTATTATAGAAAAGTTTCTTATATGCTTCTGTCTTTCGTTCATTATATAAATCCTTTCGGAAATAAATTCACAGTAATTTTATCATAAGTTTATTTGCCTTGCAAGTATTTTTTATATAATAAAGTAAAAAAGCAGGAAAATATCCTGCTTAATTTACTGTTTCGTCATCCGACTTGTTTGATTTTTCCTTTTTTGCCCCATCGGCAATTATGTCGTTAAAGTCCTTAGGATTATTGTGCTCAATGGGCTTCCACTCATTTCTTGCGAAAAGCGCCGCCATGGTTACAGGAACGTAGCTTATCATAAATATCGGGAAGGTAAAGGCGTAAAATATCTTTTTAAATGTGGAGCAATGTATCTTCTTCCATTCTGTTATCACGGTAATGGTACCCAGAACGAACAGAAGCGCATACATTCCGCCAATAGTCATCGCGAAGGATACAAGAAGGGGTAAAATATTTTCACCCATTATTGCAAGAGTGATTCCCGCTGCAAAGTTAACCACAACTGAAAGAATACTCAAAACGAGGGCGGGAAGAATCGTACAGGACATATCAAAGCAGGACGTACACTTCTTCGAGAAGATTCCACGCACAAGCTTAAGTCCGAACTTACCCATTACCTGTATATATCCCTTTGCCCAACGCATTCTTTGATGCACGGACTGAGAGAATTTTGTAGGCTGCTCATCATATATTACAGCGTCATCGGCATAGCCTATCTTTCTGCCCTGAAGCACGTTATAATTCGTAAACTCAATATCCTCGGTGAGAAGGAAGAATTTCCATCCGCCCGTTTCACGCATTATAGCGGAATCAAACACAAATCCGGTGCCTGAAACCGCAGCCGTAGAGCGGCAACGCATACGGCATCTGTTAAGATACTGTGATTCACGAAGGAACCAAAGAGCGTAGCCTGCGCTTACCCAGTTATCCCCATAGTTTTTAGAGTTGCGATAGCAGGTAACAATGGGGTATTTGTCGGAAAATACCTTATTCATTTTCTCAAAGAACTTAGGGTCAACAATATTATCCGCATCGAATATTGCGTAAGCGTCAAAATAAGTATCGCCGTATTCCTCTACCACCTTATCGTAAAGGAATTCCATAGCGTAACCCTTACCAACCATTTCCGTATTAAATCTTTCGTAAACGGTAGCCCCCGCCTCTCTTGCGATTCTTGCGGTATCATCGGTGCAGTTATCGGCAACAACGAATATTTTAAGATAATCACCGTTATAGGTCTGATTCTTAAGGCTGTCAATAAGGTTCTTTATAACAACCTCTTCGTTTCTGGCTGAAATAAATATACCATACCTTCTCAAGGGCTTTTCACTATGCTTTGGTTTTTTTATAAAAATCGGAACTAATATAAAAAGAATCTGATATGCGTAAAATGCCATAAACAGTATTCCAATAACATCGTTAGTAATATCTATACTGTTCCAAACTATCTCAGCAGCAGACATTGTATCCTCCATACATACGATTTTATACGTTATTTTACCACATAAAAAGACAAACTAAAAATATATTATATAAGCTGTGTTCTTTCAACAATTATACAATAAAAAAAATTGCAAGTCAATAAAAATAGTTTTATTTGTCATGTAACCGTGATTTTTTATGAAATAAGACAATATACGCCACATTTTCGCTCTGCTTATAGTATATAATTACCAATTATTTTTTCCAAAAGTATTGACTTTTATGGATTTAAAATATATACTTTTTATAGGCTTGTAACAGCCTGTCAATAAAATTGACAAAAACAAGGAGAAAAAGAAATGAATACTACCCCGCAAAAGATTCGCATAACGCCTGAAATGATCATCAACGATATGGGAATCGAAAAGGTATCAAACTTCTTTTGCGAATTTGAAAACGACGGCGACCCGCTTTACGGTGTTATCGGTGAAAGTCCGAAGATTCACAGAAGATTTGACCACTGGTGGATAGGTCAGACTGACCTTTCCTTTACTGTTGAGCTTGACGGAATTTATCAGATTACCGATATTTTCCTCTATAATGAATTCGGCGCACACAAGGCAAGAGTACGTATGGGTACTCCTTTTACATGGGAATTTGATAAGGAATTTGTTCCCGAAATGCAGAAGTGGTGCGGATTCAAGGCTGAGGCTGAAACACAGTACATTAACTTTACATTCAACAATAACGACGCACCCAGCGAAATTATAATTTACGGCTACAAGGTAAAGGACGTAATTAAGGTCGTTCCCGAAAGAGCTCCTCATGCCAAGACAAACATGAACGGGTTTGTGGGAATGAATGCGTTTATCAACGACGGCGATGATATTTGCCGTGCAGTAAATTACATACGTGAATACCATCCTTGGACATGGACTTGTAAGCCCAATATGGAAAATACGACAATTTCCTTTAACCCCGGTTACAATAACGGTTGGGACTTTGAGGAGTTTTACCGTAAGCATTCCGCCCACGGAATCGACGTATGCCCCACTATATCCACTCATCGTTCAAGAGGTCCTAAGGATAATACGTGTGATTCCACAGATCCCAAAAACTATATGAGCTTTGCAACCATGCTTTTCCAGTTCGTTGCAAGATTCGGTCATAACAAGGATATAGACCCTTCTCTTATTCAGGTTGACCCCGGTCAGACACCTAAGATCGGTCTTGGATATATGTCCTCCGTTGAGCCCTTGAACGAGCCTGACGGAACATGGCTCGGCAGAGAGTCGTATTTCAGTCCCTTTGAGCTTGCGGCTTTTCTCAGCATGTGCTACGACGGACATGAGGGTATGTACAAAAACGCAGGCGTTAAGCAGGCGGACCCCAATTTCAAAATGTCAATGTCAGGCGGCGCCGGACTTAATCTCGGATACCTTCGCGCTATGGAGTTCTGGGCTAAGTATAACAGAAAGGACGGAAAGCTTCCCTTTGACGTTATAAACGCTCACAGATATTGCGGCAAGAGTAAGGACAAAAAGGGTCTTACAAACTACGTCGACGTAAATATTGACGAGCGCGGTGATACAAGCGACAAGGTTTACGTTGGAGTAAGCCCTGAGGAAGGCGATATCGTAGGCTCATTCGATCCCATAAGAGAATGGCGTGACAGATACCATCCCGAGCTTGAAATCTGGCTTACAGAGTTTGGCTGGGATACAAATCAGGATTACAGAACAGCAACCTCCGCCCACGCTTACGCAGAATACACAGGAAGACAGGTACAGGCTATGTGGCTTGTGAGAGAATACCTTCTCCTTTCCTCAATCGGCATTGAAAAGGCTGCTATGTATATGTCCCGTGACTGCGGTCCCGAGGAAACTGCTGTCGGCAAATACGGTTCAAGCGGACTCGTACGCTTCCCCATTGAAATAAATCCCGGAAACGTAATTCAGGGTAACAAAAAGGATTCCTTCTATTACGTTTACACCCTTAAGGAGACTCTTGGAGATACGGTATTCGATTCAGAGCTTGAATCAGATAATGAGCACGTTAAGATATTTAAATATATCACTAAGGACGGTAAGGCAAAGTACGCTCTTTGGTGTGTAACGTCAGACGGAACAAAGGTTCCCGGCTTGAAGTTCAGAATACCCAAGGGCGACTACAAGCTTGTAGAACTCGTGTTTGAATCCGTACTCGGAAAACAGACAGATCTTGAATATAAGGACGGATACGTGTCTGTAAACGTATCCGAAAACCCCATTTTCGTAGTTGAAAAATAAACGATGAGGCTTCGGTCTTTCTGACCGAAGCCTTTATTAAAAGGAGTTATATTTATGAATAAAACAGTTCAAAAAATAAGAGTAACCCCAGAAATGATAATCAATGATATGGGGCTTGAATATCCTCAAAATTTCTTCTGTGAGTTTGACACGGAGGGCGACCCGCTAAACGGAATAGAGGGTGAAGTGCCGAAGATTCATCCAAGGAAGGACGGATGGTGGATAGGTAAAACAAATCTTTCGTTCACAGTGGAGCTTGACGGTATTTACAGGATTACAAATTTGTATTTCTACAACAACTCCGGCTCTCATAAGGCCAGAGTGCGTATGGGTACTCCTTTTACATGGGAATTTGATAAGGAATTTGTTCCGGATATGCAGAAATGGTGCGGATTTGACACAAATTTCGACACACGGTATGTAAATTTTGAGTTCAATAACAATGAAGCTCCAAGTGAAATCATTATCTACGGATATAAAACAGAGGAGCTGAACGAGGTAATCCCTCCCATAACCAAGCACAAAAAAATCAAGCTTGACAAATTTGTGGGCATGAACGGATTTGTAAATGATGCAGACGATATTTCAAGAGCCTGCTCCTACATAAGAGAGTATCACTCCTGGACGTGGACCGGTATTCCCAATGGCATGGACACTGCTTTTTCTCCTAATCCCAGTGTAAATCTTCGTTGGAATTTCGACGACTTTTACAAAAGACGCCATAGCTTTGGAATAGACGTATGTCCTACTCTTACCGTAGGCAGAGATGCCAATCCAAAGGACACCTCTGTTGGTGATACCACCAAGCCGGAGGCTTATATATCCTATGCCGCTTACCTGTTCCAATACGTGGCAAGATACGGAAGCAACAAAAATATAAATCCCGAGCTAATAAAGGTAGCAGAAGGACAGGAAAAGAAAATAGGCCTTGGATATATTTCCTACGTAGAGCCTTTAAACGAGCCCAACGGAACGTGGCTCGGAAGAGATTTGTACTACTCTCCCTTTGAGCTTGCGGCATTCCTCAGCATATGCTACGACGGACATGAGGGTAAATTCAAAAACATAGGTGTTAAGCAAGCCGACCCCAACTGTAAGATGTCAATGTCAGGCCTTGCAGGAATAAACTTTAATTATATCAGAGCAATGTCACTTTGGTGTAAATACAACAGAAAAGACGGCAAGCTTCCCTTTGATGCCATAAATATGCATCATTACTGCGGCAAGGCTATAAGCAAAGCCGGAATTGCCAAAAACGTTGACGTAAACCTCGACGAACGAGGCGACACACAGGAAAAGGTATATGTAGGCGTCAGCGCAGAAGAAGGCGATATTGTCGGCGCTCTTCGTCAGATCGGCGAATGGCGTGACAGATACGCTCCTCACCTTGAATACTGGCTTACAGAGTTTGGCTGGGATACAAATCAGGACTACAAGACATCCACCTCTGCACATGCTTACGGTGAATATACGGGCAGACAGGTACAGGCTATGTGGCTTGTAAGAGAATACCTTCTTCTTTCATCAGCCGACATTGATAGAGCTGCGATGTATATGTCCCGTGACTGCGGTCCCGAGGAGACTACCGTTGGAAAATACGGCACCAGTGGTCTTGTACGCTTCCCCATTGAGCACGGTCCGTACGACGTGATTCAAGGAAACAAAAAGGATTCCTTCTACTACGTATATACGTTAAAGCATCTTTTAAGCGACACATATTTCGACTGTGAGATTGAATCAAACAATGAAAGCGTAAGAATTTTTAAATACGTAACAGACGAGGGCAAATCAAAGTACGCCCTTTGGTGCGTAACCGCCGACGGAACTAAGGTACCGGGTATGAAATTCAGAATACCCGAGGGTGAATACAAGCTTGTGAAATTTGTAAATGAATCCGTATTCGGTAAACGCTCCGACCTTGAATATAAGGACGGATACGTAACCGTAGACGTATCGGAAAATCCCATTTTTGTAGTTGAAAAATAATAAAAAAAGACGGCTTCGCTTGAAGCCGTCTTTTTATTGATTAAATTAGTTTGCTGCGTCCTTTGCGGGGTTAAGAACGTTTTCAAAAGCTGTTTCTCCAACCATTACATAAATGGGATTTTCGGAAACATTTACAGTAACAACCTTATTAGTAGCTGTAAGATCTGTCTTTATACCGTTTATTTCTCCGAATGCGTTCTCTACAAGAACTGCCTTGTCAGCGTCAATGTAAAGCTTGAAATTCTCTACCTTAGTGCTGTCGGAGGTGGGGCACCACAATGCATAACCGTAGTTGCCGTCCTCGTCTGCGAACTGATAGATCCACACGTCGCTTCTGCCGGAATCAATTTCCTGTACAAACGTGTAATCGTAAAGAGTATTTCTCAAGGTATACATATAGTAATAGGAATCCTTAGGATTACCCTTATAGTCGAATACGCCACAGGTTCCGTACTGGGAGTTGGCTGTTGTATCCTCTGAGCCACCATCCTCACACATATACATAGTAGCCTTATCTACGCCTGCTGCTGACATAATGAGGTATGCACGAGTGAGCCACATTGCCTGTACCTGTCTTGCGGTATATTCACCGTAAGCGTGGCAGGCTGTCTTTGTTGTATAGCTTGTTGCTGTATCCCAACCAAACTCTGTAAGCCATACTTCCTTTTCGGGATAGTACTTGTCACGGAGCTCGATAAGCTGTGAAAGATCGCCTATCAAATCAAATTCCTCGGGAGATACACCCATAAGGATCTTCTGACCGTTAATTGTAAATTCCTTACAGAAATATGAGTGAACGTTGAAAGCATCCATCGCAACCTGACGGTCATTTCTGTTAGCCTTCATCCAATAAACCATTGAGGAAATATATCTTGAGCCAACACCTGCAAGACCCGCCATAGCAACCTTCATTGTGGGGTCAGCATTCTTTACACCGAAGTGACTGGAGTCGCCGAGAATATCGGTCATTGTATTTTCATGTCCGTCATATCCTGCGGATGTAAGAGCTGCAAGCTGATAAGGAGTAAATCCATCTTGAGATTCACCGTTGGGCTCATTACCCATTTCGATCCAATCCAGATAATCCATACCCATACTTGCCTCGGAAAGGGGTCTGCTCATATGCTTCTTCAATATTTCAAGAAGCTCAGGAGATTTTGCTCTGCCGTAACGTGCTGCAAATCCAAACATGTTATCCGCATACATTTCATAAACGTCAGGATCATACTTCTCCTGCTCTGTTGCGGCTCTTCTGACTATTTTTCCTTCGCTGTTAAGGGAGAATACGGAGGCAACCTCCAATGTTCCCCACTGTACGCAAGGAATTACGTTGATATGATTTTTCTTATAATATGAGTATTCAATATCAAAGTTACCCATGCCGCCGTTAAAATGAGTCGCCGTATAAGGATACAATTCAATCGTATAAGACCAACCCATATTATGATATTCACGAAGAACTGTAGCGCAGGAAACCTGTGAAACTGAGGTATTACCGCCGCCATTAGCTACGAATCCGCAGATACCCATCATCTCACCCATTGTAGGAAGCTTATGAGCCTCTTCTGCGGGGGCATGATCGCTATCTCCGCTCTGGTATCCGTAAATCATTATTTCAACGGGAGCGCTTCCGTCATAGAAGCAAAGCTGAACGTATTGAACGTCAGCATCCACACTGAAGGTATACCAAGTCTTCTTAGTAAATGTTTCCTTGGAAAATACCATAACGTCATCCCATTCCGAATCAGGAGCCTGGAAATCCACAGCCTCCTTTGAAACGCGGATCTTGATATCTCCCTTAGGAACCACGTCTATGTATAAATGAACATCGCTTACATATGAAAGATATTCGAGCTGAATAACGGGAGAAAGCAATCTGGGCTTTCCATCGTTATCATTTTTGTCATCACTTTCAGAATAAAGCTTGTTAAGAGGAGATACGGGACGCATAAGGTTGCCGGGGCTCAAATCCTCTCTCTGCTCATCGAAAAGTGCGGAGAAGTTTCTAAATGACTCACCGTGATGAACTATGTTGGCATTTACTATCTTACTGTAATCGATAGGCAAAAGCATATTTCCGCCCACACGAGCAGTAATAATATCACCAAACACGTCTTCACCCTCTACGGGGTCAACAAAAGGTTTAACAGCTACATAATAAGCCTTATTCAAAGAAATTGAGAAATTTTTAACTGTAAGGGTCTTACCTATTCCGTCACCTATAACGGAAAAGTCAGCCTTTGCAGCGGAATCAAAATTATCCTCGGTAATAGGCTCCTCACTGTATCTTACGTCGAAGCTACAGTTAGGATAAGCTGCGTTAAATTTCATTACAACACCTGTGCCATCTGCTGCGTTGCCTATAACGCGCAAGTATTCCGCAGATACAGGGATCGTAGGATCATATTTTTGCACAACCGGTGGTGGGGTTGTTGTGGTTGTATCGTCAGTTCCGTCACAAGAGCAAGATGTGAGGGAAAGAACAACTACAACGAGAATGGCTGCGATTATCGCAAGTATTACATTCCTTTTCATATTTTTTCCTCCAATTTTGGACCATTTAGGTTTGTACCATACATATATAATACATTTTTTTAGGTCTTTTGTCAATACTTTTATATATATTAAACAGAATTAAAGGCGTATTTTTGTTTTTTGATAGGCAAATTGCTAAAAATTGTTTATTCTATCAATTTTAATCCGTGCTCGGCGGTCCGATCGTATTATTTTCATTCTCCGAATCATTCTGCGGCTGAGTCTGCACACCGTTATTATTCGGCGTAACAGGAGGAATAGGGGGAGTAAAAAGAGAATCGAAGCAATCGATCACAAATCGTGTGTCGTATCTCACTCCATCTATATGAATAAATCTATCTGTCGTATAAACGTATTGAGAAAGCGGCTTATCAAGAGCGTCGTTTGTATTTGCGCATATGTAGATTTCCCCATTCTCTATTTTGCTTACAATTAAGGTATGGTAGAAATCTCCCGTTTCATCCGCCAGCTGTACAGCGTCGCCTATTTCAACAAGCTCCCTTCCGACCTCTCTTCCAAACGGCCCCACGTCTCTGTTACCTGTCATAAAATCATAAAAAAATTCTACGCCGGACCAAGACGGACTTCTTCTGTTAAGCGACAAATAATACCATCCGTAAACCGGAGTAAAATTCATTACGCAGCTTCCCGCAAGGATACATTGAGATACAAAATTTGTACAATTTCCGCCTAGCCCCTCAAAGGTTGTAAACAGCGGATTTCTCGCAAAAGCGTATTTCCTTGCGTACATGACTGCGTTTTCTCTTAAATATTCCTTTTCAAGTATCATAAAATCACCTTCTTTACAATAATTTTATGCTAAACGAGGTGATATAGTGATGAGTTTTTACATTTCCGGATCAATGAATATTGTGATATTGGCCTTATTGATTACGGGAGTAGTGTTTATAAACGGTTTTACAGATGCTCCAAATTCGGTTTCAGGTGTTATTTCGTCCGGAATATGGAGCAAAAGGAAAGCATGTCTGATTAGCGGTATTTCCAACGTGGCAGGAGTAGTTGGGTTTACGCTTTTGGGCGGAAAAGTGGCAGAGAGTGTGGTTAATTTATCAAATTTCGGCAAAAACGCTTATCCCTGCATATGCGCATGCCTTACAGGTGTTATTTTGTTCGGTATAATAAGCTGGACGTTCGCCATGCCATCAAGTGAGAGCCATGCGCTTATATCATGTATTTTCGGCGCTTCCCTTGCTTCCTCGGTCAAGGCGGAATTGATTCCTTTTGTTTCAATTCTTATCTATACTGTCTTTTCGTGTGTATTTACCCTTATACTTTCTTTGTTTTTATCCCGCAGATTTAAAAAAACCGAGGGGGAGTGTATAAAATACGAGAAATTTGCCTGTGTTTTTTCTTCTGCTGCACACGGGGCGCAGGATGGGCAAAAATTTATGGCTTTATACATAATTCTCCTACCTTTGAAATCCTTATCAGCGTCCGTTCCTTATTTGATATTGGCATTTACAGTAGGTGCCTTTATGATGGCGGGAACTATACTCGGAGGCGGAAAAATTATAAGCTCCCTCGGCAACGAAATAGTCAAAAATGATGCCAAAATAGCGTTTTTGTCGGATTTTTCCTCAACCGTATGTGTTTTTCTGTGCTCACTTCTCGGATTTTCAGTTAGCACGGGAAATATAAAAGCCTGCTCCCTTGTGGGTGCAGGCTTGGGCTGTAGAAGGAAAATAAACACCTTAACGGTAAAGAGGATTTTCTTAACCTCTGTTATAACATTTCCCATATGTATATTTTTAGGATTCGCATTAACTACGTTGTTTACTCGGATATTTTAAAAAGCTCCCATATTTCGCCTTCAGGCAATGATGAAAACGCCATCAATTCACCGGATTTCGGATGAGGAAAGGATATATATGCGGAATGCAAGTGTATCTTACCGTTATCCTTGGCACCGTATTTACCATCTCCGAAAAGCGGTCCTCCCGCGTTTGCCATTTGCACTCTTATCTGATGCGTTCTTCCGGTAAACAGCTTGATTCTAACAAGTGACAGCTCTTCTCCGTTAAGCTGTACGGAGTCCATAATAAAATACTCAAGCTCCGCTTTTTTCGTTCCCCCTCGTTCGCTTTTGACAACAAAGGATTTATTCCTTATTCTGTCATGATACAAGAAATCAATTAAGCGACCCTGTGTCGCTATTTTACCGTGGACAACTGCATAATATTCCTTATTAAGATATCCTTTTGCTACGCAATCCGAAAGTAACGACGCACTTTTTTTGTTTAATGCATAGACTATCAGTCCTGTGGTCGTTGTATCGAGTCTGTGGATCGGAAACACGGTACATCCAAGCTCATTTGCAAGAATCGTTACCATATTTTCCTTGTCACTCAGCTGTGAGGCAACACCGTAAGGCTTTTCGCAAACTACGATATCTTTGTCTTGATAATATATTTTCATTTATCTACCTAAAAGGGCTGAACACTACGGATCAGCCCTTATCTTTTTATTTTATTCCGTTTCTTTTACATGCCATTATTTGATTTCAATAATGGATTCATCCCACATGGAGGGAGCTTCATAACCAAGCATATTTACTACTGTTGCAGCTACATTGGAAAGTCCGAACTGACCGTTATCAGCCTTAACCTCATACTTGTCTGCATAGAAAT